>DATMXZ010000092.1:0-10228 GCA_035561235.1 Ignavibacteria bacterium | reverse complement strand
GCATAAGCAGACCGGCGGCGGTGAATTCCATTCCCCAATCGTGAATATGGGTCCGGCCGTCGCCCTGCCGGTACACCACCCAGCCCGGCCTTGCGGCGTCGCAAAGGCAGCCATCGGGAGCGACCCAGTCGAATGGAGCTGCGGCGCCCACGCGCTTGCCATCGCCCATCTGGTCGAACCAAAGGTCCTGCGAGTTTTGCAGGAAGGTGATGAAGGGTTCCTGCAGGAAAGGCAGCAGCCCGTAGGTGGTGCCGTAGCTGTTCTGAATCCACCAAGCGTCCCACGTGGGCCCCTCGACCAGGCCGTTCCAGCTCGGCAGGTACAGCATCGAGAGGTTTTGAAACTCTGGATCCGGCGCGAACATGCGATGGGCCGTGTCCAGCAGCCGCAAATACTCAACATCGCCTTTGCCTTGAAAATATTGTCCCTGGAACTTCGATTCCTGGGCTGCGAGTGCCAGGCAAGGGACAAGCGCGAGGATCGCGGACTGGAACTGTTTGAGTCGATTCATAATGCCCGAACGGATGCTGCCCACTGTGTCTTTCTCGCGAGGGGGCGTCAATTGGTTATGGGAAGTTGAGAGTGCTCTTGGGGATTTTTGATTTTTGATTTTTGATTTTTGATTTCTCCAAAAAGTCGTTTGTTTTCATAAAAAATCTTCATTAAAATAAAAAACGCTTAAATCTTTTCCGAACCTGAATAAGCGAAAAAATTTAAGCGTTAAAATCCTGTTTCCTACGCCGGCATTACCCGTTTCAGGTTCCAAGGGTTTGATCTCAGCATTCCCGCCGCGGTTTTAGCACTGCCGCAACGGGTTAGCACCCCTACAATCTTTTGTCTTTTACAAAGAACAACTACACAAACATACTCTCCGATAAACATAAAATCAAGCGAAATATAGTAAAATAATCTTCAGCCGTGATTTACTAAATAAATGATAGCACCGGGCATTAAGAAAAATCTGCGCAAATCGGTTTCATCCGCCCTCCTGTGTACAAAAATTCGTGCCAATTAGCGGCTAACCGCTCCCGCTCTCCCGTAACTTCTGACTTTTCAATTTCTGAATAATAATTCAATAACCACACAAAAAACTCCGAATAGAAAGCAAATGACTTATTCTTTTACTGATTTTTTGTTGCCGAAACGTTATCTTTAAAATAACATTTCTTAACTTGTCTATCTTATTTATATTGACAAAATTTTAAACTTTTTATTGAATGTTTAAGTCTATTGTTTTAGTAAAACAGGTTCCGGATACGGCGAACATCTCCGGCAAAGTTATGAAAGACGACGGAACCGTGAACCGCGCGATGCTGCCCGCAATTTTCAACTACGAGGACAGAGTCGCGCTCGAATTCGCCCTGCAAGTCAAACAGAAATACGGCGGAACAGTAATTGCAATTACAATGGGACCGCCCCGCGCCGCTGACATTTTAAGGGAATGCCTATATATGGGTGCAGACCAGGCTTACGCCATCAGCGACAGAAAATTCGCGGGGGCGGACACTCTCGCTACCTCTTACGTTCTCAGTGAGGCGATTAAAAAAATCGGCGGTTACGATTTTATTTTCGCGGGACGCCAGGCGATTGACGGCGATACCGCGCAGGTCGGTCCGCAAACAGCCGAAAAACTTAATGTTCCCCAGGTTACTTACGCCGAAGAAATTATTGACATAAAAGACGGCAAAATAAAAATCAGAAAAAAAATTGACGGCGGTTTTGAAATCGTCAGGTGCAAAATTCCGTGCCTCATTACGGTGCTGAAGGGCGCCGCCGAGCCAAGACCGTTCCAGGCGAAAAGAATAATGGCGTATAAGGGCGCGAAAACCCTTACGGAACTCGAAAAAATGACCGAAGAAAACTCTCTGCTTTATATCGATAAACTTCTGCACGAATACGAAGAAAGAAATCTGTTCATTCCGACTCTTACGGCGGACGATCTTAATGTTGAATCCGAAAGATGCGGCATCAAAGGCTCTCCGACGAAAGTTCATAAGGTTGAATCGGTCGTTCTCGCGGGAGGAAATCAGGAAATGGTTCCTCCGACAAAAGACGGAATAGGCTCTCTGATAGACAGGCTGCTGGAAGACAGGATTTTCTAATTTATAAAAAGAATAACAAAACACATAATGCATAATAACGAAGTTTGGGTTTTTATTGAACAAAGAAACGGAAAACCCGCGGACGTAAGTTTTGAACTGCTTAGCAAAGGCCGTAAACTCGCCGACAGCATGAAAGGCGCGCTTAAAGCGGTCGTAATCGGACACGACGTTAAAAGCATCGCCTCGCAAACGTTCAAATACGGAGCGAACGAAGCGCTGCTAATCGACCATCCCGAGTTGAAACTTTTCAGGACAATGCCCTACGGCAGGATAATGAACGAGTTGATAAAGAAGCACGTTCCGAGAATAGTCCTGTTCGGCGCGACCGTTTACGGACGCGACCTCGCTCCGAGAATCGCTTCGAATACGAGAAGCGGGCTGACAGCCGACTGCACCGACCTGAAAATTTCCGACGTGAAATATCTCGGAAAAGAATACCCGCAGTTGCTCCTTCAGATTCGCCCGGCATTCGGCGGAAACATCGTTGCGACAATCATAACGCCCGATGTTCCCGTGCAGATGGCTACCGTGCGCGAAGGCGTGATGGAAATGCACCCGTGCGAGAAACCGCATAAGGAAAAAATAACCGAAATTCCGTATAACCCGATAGACATTGACGGACTGCTTGAAATTATCGAGCAGCAGCGCGAGGAAAGCAAGGTAAACCTCAAAGCCGCGCCGATTATAGTCGCGGGAGGTTATGGTCTCGGCTCGAAAGAGAATTTCAAACTTCTGCACGACCTCGCTCACGCGATAGGCGGGGAAGTCGCCGGAAGCCGCGCCGCGGTTGACGCGGGATTCGTATCGCCGGAACGGCAGGTGGGACAGACAGGCGTAACCGTGCGTCCTAAACTCTACATTGCAGTCGGAATATCCGGCGCGATTCAGCACAGGGCGGGAATGCAGGAAGCGAAGAAAATAATAGCGATAAATACGGACCCCGACGCCCCGATTTTCGACATATGCCATTACGGCATCGTCGGCGACGCGGCGCAGGTGATTCCGATGTTCATAGAAACTTACAAACACAAATTGAAATAAAACTAAATTTAATCATATAATGCCAAATTTTTTCACCGATAACAGCGACCTTGTTTTTCATTTCAACAACCTCGATTACAGAAGGATTGTTGAAATTGCAGAGGATAATTTTGAACAGGCGAAGGAGTTCAACTACGCTCCCGTAAACTACGAAGACGCGATGGAAAACTACCGCAAAGTGCTTGAAATGACGGGCGACCTGACGGGAAACTACATAGCCCCGAGAGCCGCGGACGTTGACATCGAAGGCGCGCAGTACTCCGACGGAAAAGTAGATTACGCGAAAGGCACTCAGCAGAACCTTAAGGAACTCACGATGGCCGATTTAATGGGAATGGTTCTTCCGAGAAAATACGGAGGGCTGAATTTTCCTCTCACGATTTATATGATGGCAACCGAAATGGTAGCGCGCGCTGACGCGTCGCTGATGAATATTTTCGGGCTTCAGGATATCGCGGAAATGATCGACAAGTACGGAACAGACGAACAGAAGCAAAAATACATACCAGGTTTCTGTACGGGCGAATACACGGGCGCAATGGCTCTAACGGAACCCGACGCGGGCTCGGACCTGCAGGCGGTTAAACTTCAGGCGTATCAGGACGAAAAAGGAAAATGGTTTCTTCGCGGCGTGAAAAGATTTATAACGAACGGAAACGCGCAGGTGCATCTGGTTCTTGCCCGCTCCGAGCCGGGAACAAAGGACGGCAGGGGATTGAGCATGTTCGCCTGCTTTACGGATAAGACCGTGAGAGTAAGACGAATAGAGCACAAACTCGGAATACACGGCTCGCCGACCTGCGAACTGCAGTTCAACGACACTCCCGCCGAACTCGTCGGGCAGAGAAAATTCGGATTGATAAAGTACGTGTTCGACCTTATGTTCCGCGCGAGAATGGGCGTTTCGGCGCAGGCGCTCGGAATTTCACAGGCGGCTTACGAAGAAGCGCTTATGTACGCGAAAGACCGCGTGCAGTTCGGAAAAGCGATTTATAACATTCCCCCGGTCGCGAACATGCTCATAGATATGCGCGTGATGGTCGAGTATAACCGCTCACTGCTTTACGCGACAGGCGTGTTCGTGGATATGAAGGAAAAAACGGTTTTACTTATCGACAAATACAAGAAAGAGGGAAAGTCGGTAACCGACCTTAATAACGATCTTAAATATTATACGAAAATATCAAATCTTCTGACACCGATGACGAAGTACTGGCTGACAGAATGCGCGAACAAGATAACGTACGACTCGATGCAGATACACGGCGGAACGGGCTATATGAAGGAATTCAGGGTCGAAAGACTAGCCCGCGACGCGAGAATCACGAACATTTACGAAGGCACGTCGCAAATGCAGATTGTCGCGGCTATAAGCGGAGTCATCAACGACATACTGAAAGACTTGTTCGACAAAAAGGAAAAGAAAAATTATACGGGCGGTCTCTCCCGCCTTGCCTCTTATCTTAAAGAGATAAGAATAATTTTCTACGACTGCCTGAAATACGTGATGGACAAGAAAGACAATGAGTTTCAGGACGTTGCCGCGAAAGACCTCGTCGAACTGTATTCGTACCTGTTTATCGGGTATCTGCTTCTCGACGAAGCCGAGATAGAACCGAGAAAAAAATTCATAGCAAGCAGGTATATTATAAATTCGCTTGCTAACGCAAAGAAGAACACGGACACTATTAAGAACGAACTGTTCACCGACATTCTTCACGCGGACGAAATATTAATTTAAAACCACGCGGGAGCATAAATGTACTATTACAGAATTTTCGACGATAAGGAAGAACTGAATTTCTTCAAGAGTTCCCTTGACTATGCCGGAATAGCGGGTCTGCTAAAAGAGTACGAGAAAAAACACTCGGAATACTTCAACAGGGATTTTATAAAATTCCTGAAGGAAAAAGACAAGGACGCTGAAATTATTGAGGTGACGAACATTTATTATTAAGATTTTCCTTGGTATTGTTTTTTCCTTTTGAGTTGACAATTATCAATTATCTGTCTTATTAACTAAACGCACCGGAATGTTTAACTTCATTCCCCAACACACAATTGATTTCGAACAGTTATGGGCGCTGATATCCTCCCGTAACCGCTGGTTCATAAGCATCAGGTACGTTGTCGCGGGCGCCGTTGCAGTGTTCGCTCTCGTGATGCAGTATGTTTTTAAAATCGGATTCGAGCAGGAACAAATTTGGGCAATGGCAATAATATCAGCCTCCCTGTTTTTCTTAAACATACTGTACGGTTACATAGACGCGAAGGGTTTCATAAAAAACGAAGTAAGCAAATTTAATCCGCTTCATTTCGCTTTCAATCAGATAGTTCTCGACCTGCTTGCAATTGCCCTGCTTTCTTATTATTCGGGCGGCATCGAGAGTCCGTTCTATTTCTTCTTCGTTTTTCATATGATTATAGGCAGCATGATACTTCCGGGAACCGTGGTTTACACCCTGTCGGGCGTTTCCGTTCTCTACATCGGTGTTGTATCGGTTCTCGAACTTTATGGAATAATAGAACACCACGGTTTCGGAAACCTGCTCACCGCGCCGCTTTACAACAACATCCAGTATATTATCGTGTTCGTAACCGCGTACGGAATTATGATTTTTGTCAGCGTGTTCCTCGCAAACAACATAACGAGCGCGCATTACCGCAGGTCGCAGGAATTGAAAATGACGCTTGATAAACTCAGCCAGGCGGAAAAAATGAAGATGAAATACACGATGGGAGTCGTTCACGAAATTAAAACGCCTATTGTCGCCGTGCAGTCAAACATAGACATAATTCTTCAGGGATACGCGGGCGAAATACCGAAATCCGCGAAGGACAGAATATCGCGCGCGCGCGCGCGGAGCGAGGAGGCGATTCATATAATAAACGACGTTCTGAACATTTCAAAACTAAAACTTCTCGAGAACGTAAATAAAGACGACGTTGACCTCGCTGAAATGATAACGGGAATGTATAAAAAAAGAGGAGTTCAGGCAAGGACGTCAGGCGTCGAACTTAAACTCACCGACCGGAGAAACGAACCGAAGCCCGTAAAGGTTGACAGGGGATTGTTTGAACTTGCGCTTTCCAACATAATAGGAAACGCGATTAAATACAATACGCACAATGGCATAGTGGAATCAATAATAGAAGAGCGGGACGGCGATACGTTTATAACGATAGCAGATAACGGAATCGGAATTCCCGACGAAGACAAAAATAAAATGTTTAAGGAATTTTACCGCTCGACCAACGCGAAACAAAAGGGAGTCGAAGGCACTGGACTCGGGCTTTCTGTCGTTAAGGAAATCATAGAGCATCACGGTGGAGACATCTGGTTTAAAAGTCCGTCAAGGCTTCAGTCGGAAGGGAGACGCGGAACGGAGTTCACGATACTGATTAGTTGCGACGACTGCTGATTATTTGATTTTAAACATTTCGCTTATAATTCCGCGTTTTTGTTCCAGTTCCTTGTTGAGATACTCGTTCTGCGGAATGTCCGGCAGTTCGTTCCATTCGTCCGACATAGACTTCATCCTGTCGAAAAGCATCCATTTGTGCCTGAACGTCTCGTTGTGCATGCTCTTTATTGAGTTTATCTGCCCTGCGGAAAAATAATTCGGGTTCATTTTTTCTTTCGCGTAATTCGAATCAATTCTGAAGTTCTCTATTATCGCGCCCTTAAAAATTCTGAACATGTATTCTTCCTTGTCGTATCCGAGCGAGGAAAGGAAGCCGCGGAATTCCTGCTGGCTCTCGAAAACCGTGTCTCTGATGTTCGTGAAGTTTCCCGCAGGCACTCCCCATTTTTCAATCTGCTTCACGACGGGTCTGTTAATTTCATATTTTAGAGCGGTATAAACCTCCCGGTCGAAAACATTCTGCATAATGAACAGCAGCACGAACGCGATTACCCCCGAGGCGACAGGAGTTATTATCCAGCCCAAACCTATCCTGCCGAGTATCCTGTAGTTTATATAACGTCCTCCCTTCGCAAAGCCAATGCCGATAACCGCTCCCACCATCGCCTGTGTTATGGATACGGGAACGAGCGGGAAAGACGGCAGGCCGGCGTTGTTCAGAAGTTTTTCTACCGTCGTCGAAGAAAAAAGAAACAACACGGTTGACGCGCCGAGTATCGACGCTATCGCGGAAATGGGAGTGAGTTTAAAAATTTTCATTCCGACTGTTTCGGTCGTGTTCTTTGAGTACGTGATTATTCCCGATACTATCGCGAGCGAACCGATGAAAAACAACTGCTGCGCGGGCGAAATAATGAGGCTTTGTGTAACCGCGAAATCTTTAAGCGGGGCGGATGTCAGAAACACTCCTACAACCTTCGCGATATTGTTTGCTCCAAGACTGTACGCGCCGAAAGCGATAACGAATACCGCTAACGCCTTCGTGAAAAAATCAATTTCAAGTATATGCATTTTCGTGCGCTTAAGAAAATGCATCATCGCGTAATAAAAAACGAAAGAAAAAATTCCCGCAAGAAAAGGATTAAGAATCCAGGACGCGATAATCTGTACAAGCGACCCGTAATCTGTGGGCGAAGAAGTGAAAATATTCCAGCCGATGATTCCGCCGACGATTGCCTGCGAAACAGAAACAACGAGCCCGCGTTTCATCAGCAAGAATACGGTAAGCGCCGTTGAGAAAGCCACCGTGAATGAACCCGCGATAGCGTTGACGTCGCCAAGTGCTCCAAGTGTATGTGTAGCGCCGAATCCGCTTATCATCGCTCCGAGGACGACAAACACTGACGCAAGCACCGCGACCGTGTAAAAACGGAACATCTTCGTGCTTAATGCCGCTCCGTATATGTTGCCCGCATCATTCGCGCCAAGGATCCAGCCGAGAAAAAGACCGCTTGTAAGATAGAACCAGACCATTATCCGTACCTCTTGATAACGGCAATCGACAGCCTGTCGCATACATCCTCAGCCGCGTCCGCGATTTTATCTATATGATAGACAAAGTACCTGATGTGCATTTTAACGCTGAGGTCGATATTTTCTTTTGAAAAAATGTCGCGTTTGAGTTTATCGGCAAGTTTATCCGATTCTTTTTCGAAAAACAACGCCTTATTGATGTTGTCGCGCACCATTCGGAATTCGGAAAAGTAAGAGCGCACAGCCCCTATCATACATTCGATAGACGAAACGGAAGTATCCGCAAGGTCGATATAATCGGATTTTAAGTCTTCGGAAATCTGAGGCTTCTCAACAGAAAACTGAAACAGAACCTCCTTGCAGGAATTAAGAACCTTGTCCGTGCTCTCAAGCAGCCCGAGAACGTCGCCGCGCTGCTCGGGAATCAAGGTGTGCATGTAGAGTTTCGTTTCTATTGTTCTTCTCAGCGTATCCGCGTCGTTTTCGGTCTTGTCGATATCCCTGAGGCTTTCCTCAAAATGCTCGTTCTGGTTGTTTAAATAGTACTTTATTCCCTGTTTCAGAACAAGCCCGCCGTTCAGAACCTTGTCAAGAAATTCATCTATCTGAACCTCAAGTTTCTTCGTTTTCTTTAAAAGCATAAAAATCTTCTTTTTTTGAATATAAGGAATATAACCCGCTAAATTAATGTAATTTTGAGTGTTTTACGCTTGTTGGAGAATGAAAGTAAAAGAAGTTAAATTATTCCGCGTGCTCCAGGATTAATCGCCTGGACTCGCGATCATAAATTAAAGAAACGCATAGGGGAGAATAATATTCGACGACTTAATAAATTGCTCTTAATTTAAAATTTAAAATTTACAATTTATAATTGCTCTTAAAAATTGCTTACGTCCCGTCCCGAAACGAATGTTTTTACCCAGTCAAAAATTACGAGTACCTTATTCTTGAAACTTACAAGCCTCGTAAGATAAGCGCTTCTCCAGAACAGAAACGCTCCGAACCCTGTTCCCTTATACTGCGGCAGGTCGGCAAGGGCCTTTCTTTTTCCAATATACGCAAGCATACCGAGGTTCTTGAAATTGAAAGGTCTTTCCGAGTAAAAATTTTTATTCAGGTATCCGGCGAGAAACACGCCCGTTTTCTGAGCCGCCTGCGCCGTCGCGGGTATCTCGTAACCTTTAATGGCGGCGCAGTCTCCAATTGCAAAAACATTTTCATTTACTTTGTCTCCGCTTCTTACGCGGAAATAAGAGTCGGTTAATATTTTTCCCCTTCTGTCGAGATTAAATCCGACCTTGCGCACGAGATTTGTTGACGTATTTCCCGCCGCCCAGACAAGAAGCCCGTACTTAAAAGATGTATCATTGTCCAGATAAATAAGTTTTTCGTCAACTTCTTTTACGGGCGAGTTTGTTTTTATTACGATATTTTGCCTCTTGAAAATTTTCGTAGTGTATTCCGAAAGTTTCCTGTCGAAAGAAGCGAGAATCGAATTTCCCGCTTCAATCAGAATAATTTCAACGTATGCGGCAAGGTCCCTGTATTTCCGCTTTACGTCCTCTTCAATAAAATCGTGAAGTTCCGCGGCAAACTCAACGCCCGTAGGACCACCGCCGCAGACCGCGAACCGGAGAAAATCTTTTCTCTCCTGATGCGATATTCCCGGCAGGGACGCGTTCTCAAAACAATCCACGACCTTCGTTCTGATTTTTCTCGCGTCGGACAGTTCTTTAAGGAACAACGCGTTTTCATTCACGCCCTTTATTCCGTAAGTGTTCGTAACTTCGCCGACTGCGATTACAAGAATGTCAAAACCCAGCGCGTACTTTTTTCCAGTGTCGGAGTCTTCGCATTCGATTTTAGAATTCGCCGCGTCAATTCCCGTGCAGTATGATTGATGAAAAGTTATACCGCTTATGTTTCTCACAGGCTCTATGATGCTTCTGAATTCGATTGTTCCGACGGTAGTGCTTGGCAGAAGAGGGGTGAATAAAAAATGATTTCGAGGGCTTACAACCGTAACATCGAATATTTTCCTGTTGATTTTCTTTATGAAACTAAGCGCCGAAAATCCCGTTCCGATTATGACAATTTTCTTTTTCATTGTGTGCTCGCATCCCGCGGTATTGCAATATTATTGATTCCCGCCGTAATTCAGTTTATTTTTGCTTCATACATATAAAC
>DATMXZ010000091.1:0-9090 GCA_035561235.1 Ignavibacteria bacterium | reverse complement strand
CTCTCTTATATAACGGAAAAATATGGCTCGGTAAAAAATATTTTGCCGAATCCGTCGGATTAGACGACGAATCGGGAAAAATTTTTTTTGCTGGGAACTCGGCTTCGCAAGGTAAAACAAAGTACGATATATCTATTGACCTCAAGGGAAAATTCGTTATGCCGGCTTTCTCAGACGGACACGTCCATTTGTTCAAGGGAGCGATGGTGAATAACGAAGTTGACCTCCGCTATGCCGCAACCAGAGAGGATTTCAGAACGAACATACTCGGTTATAAAGCAAAAATCGAAAAAGACGGCTGGATAGCGGGAGGTTATTTCTCCGAAACGAATTTCACCGAGGACTTTGAAGTGAATAGATATCTGCTCGACGACATCTGCCCTGATATTCCGGCTGTTATATTCAGAACGGATCTTCATTCCGTAATATGCAACACATTGGCGTTGAAAGTGATTGGAATCGAAAGCAGGAAAAAAGAATTTCTTCCCGAAGAAATTATTACCGATTCAAGGGATGTAATCACGGGCGAATTGAAAGAACGCGCGATGTATTTCGCGCTGAAATTTATTCCTGAAAAGTCTCCCGCTGAAAAACAAAAAATCCTGCTGGATGAAATCCGCAGACTTCACACTTTCGGCATTACTTCCGTTACGGATATTTCCTGGCGTGAAGACCTCGATGTATATTCGCCTCTCTATTCGAAAAACAAACTCTCGCTTAGAATAAACTCTGTAGTGCCTTTCAGCGATTTCGAAAAAATCAATGAGTACAAGCGGGAATTTGCCGCTTATAAAGATTATATCCGCTTCGGAGGATTCAAAGCGTTCTACGACGGCTCGCTTTCGAGTTGCGCGGCATTGTTTTACAATACTTATAAAGGCACCTCGGATAACGGTTTGAGAACCGAAATGGTAACAAACGGACAATTCAATGAAATCGGCTGCCTGATTGATAAAGCGGGCTATCAGATTGTCGTTCACGCCATCGGAGACCTCGCCGTTTCGGAAGTGCTTGATTTTGCGGAATTACTCGGGGAAAAGAACGGCACCAAGAACCGAAGATTCAGAATTGAACACGCGCAGCACATTGCAGATAAAGACGTGGACAGATTTTCTAAACTCGGCATAATCGCTTCGGTTCAACCCGCGCACATCTTCTTCGACGCCAAAGTCGCCGATGCGAAACTCGCCCGCCCCGAAACCACACACGTTTTTAAAAAACTTTCGGACAAAAACGTTAAACTCTGCTTCGGAACCGACTTTCCCGTAGTGCCTGTTAATCCGTTCGACAACATTTACTACGCGATGACGAGAAAAGCGAACGGCTTTCCGGATGGTTTCAATACTCAATACTCGCTCGACCTGATAACCTGCCTTGAGGCTTATACCATAAACAACGCGTATGCTTCATACTCTGAAAGTAAGGCGGGTTCCATAGCCGAAGGAAAGAACGCGGATGTTATTATTCTCGACAGAAATCCTTTCGAATGCTCACCCGCGGAAATAAAAAATACCGTCGTGGAAAAAACTTTCCTCGACGGTAAAATCGTTTATGAAAAATAGTCCTATTTCTTCAGCACTGCTTCAAGCATCAGCAGCGATGAATCTTCGCTAAGTTCCTTCATCCCGATTACCCAGTGGCCTGTATTGCCCGAGTAATCCGCGGCATTGCAGGACTTAATTTCGTACGGAAATTCGATATTAATTTTCATTTTCTTACCCTCAAACATATAAGCCATATCTTTTCCTGTGTTATTTTGACCGTTTTCGTCCTTTGGTATGTACTTGATGCGGAAGTATATTTCTTTGCCTTTATCTTCCCAAATAACTTCCGTCTTCGATGCGTCTTCGCCAAGACCTTCCGGATTCGTGCTTGTCATCTTGCCCAACATTTTTATAGTATTGAAGTTGTAATCGATGAAGTATGATGTCGACGAATCGGAATTTGTCACGCCTTCGACATTATTGAGAGTAACTCCGGGAGTGTTTTCAAAGTCCGTGCGAATCTTCTTAACGAAATCGTCGTGATTGTACAATGAATCCCGTATCCCTTTCGTCTTTCCTGAATCCAGTGAACTGACAAGCATTATCATCATATCGTAAAATGACCTGTCAATGTTAATCCTCTGCTTCTCCGAACCGCTGCCGTCGGGATTTATCTTTATGTTCCGCTCAAATTCAAGACAGGAGGTAAGTTGCAGAATCAGCACTGCGGAAATAAATAGAAGTAAGAAATTTTTTATTCTCATTTTTAAGGCGTTTAAATTTTCATCTCCTGCAAATTAACAAATATTAGCAGTTTACGAAACACCATTACAAAAACTGCGGCTGGATTTCACCACAGCATATTTTCGGTTGACCACGCTGCTCAAGGAACACTCGAAAACACTCCTTCACCCCGTCAGTGAGAGTCTCCCGCTTTTCAGGAAACTCTCGGAAGTGACTTGGTGAATAACAATTTGTGTTTCCGTGCTTAGCAAATACATCTGTCCCGTGAAATTTATTCCTTTTTGACTTTCATTATCTAATCAATCAAACTAACTTCTGTGTTAGCCGAAAATTCGATTTGAAAGAGAAAAAAAAGACATATAAAAAGAAGAAAAACACAGAACCGCCTGACTCAAAGAAGTATATTATTATCAAAGGAGCGCGCGTTCATAATCTTAAGAACATTAGCATCAACATTCCGAAGTATAAACTCGTCGTTTTCACGGGGGTCAGCGGTTCGGGTAAATCCTCGCTCGTATTCGATACGATTTACGCCGAAGGTCAGAGAAGGTACGTCGAAAGTCTCTCATCGTACGCAAGACAGTTTCTCGAAAAAATGAACAAACCCGACGTCGACTATATTTCCGGACTCGCGCCGTCAATGGCGATTGAACAGAAATCAACATCGCGAAACTCGCGCTCGACAGTCGGAACGGTAACGGAAATTTATGATTACCTCAGACTTCTTTATGCCCGCGCAGGCGAGACGTTATCCCCCGTAAGCGGGAAACAGGTCAGAAAAGACTCCCCTGCATCCATAATAGATGAACTCTCCGCCACGGGAAAGTCAAAACTGTTCGTGCTTGCAGGTATCAAAAAAGAAAGCATAACAAACCCCGATGACCTTTTTGCTAACTTAAGAGCGAAAGGCTTTTATAAAATAATCGTAAATTCGGACACGTACGATATTAACGATACCTCCGGAAAAAATCCCTCGGAAATTCTTAAGCCTTTAAAGGAATCACCTCTCTACATTATTATCGACAGGCTTAATTTTAATCCAGGCGACAGCGAGAATGTAAGCAGGCTTACCGATTCGCTCGAATCTGCGTTCATTGAGGGAAAAGGTTACCTTACTGTTCGTATTTTTTCCGGTGAGAATTTTACCGACAGGTATTACAGCAAATTTTTTGAATGCGACGGCATTACTTTCGAGGAGCCCGAACCAAGACTATTTTCGTTTAACAATCCTTTCGGAGCGTGTAAGAAGTGCCAGGGATTCGGACGTACGATGGATATAGATATGGACCTCGTGATTCCTGACAAGAACAAATCAATAGTTAATAATGCCATTGTTCCCTTCTCGACGCCGAAGCACTCGAAACACCTTACTGATTTGTTGCTCGAAGCTGATAATTACGGCGTCGACGTGAATATTCCTTTCAGGAAGTTGAATCAATCGTCGCTCGATTTCGTTTTTAAGGGCGGTAAAAAGTACGGCGGCATTTACAGGTTTTTCAGAATGGTCGAAAGAGAGGCGATGTACAAACTTCATTACAGGGTGCTGCTGAACAGGTACCGCGCTTACACGACTTGCAGTGAATGCGGAGGCGCCCGGCTCAGGAAAGAAGCACTTTACGTGATGGTCGGAGGAAAAAACATCGCAGATGTTGTGAGAATGAAAATCAGCGAAGCGTACAGGTTTTTCTCGGAACTTAAATTCGATGCCTACAGGGCAAAAGTATCGGAAAGAGTACTCGACGAAATAATATCGAGACTGAAATTTCTCGTTGACGTCGGTCTTACTTATCTTACGCTCGACAGGCTTTCATCTACTCTCTCGGGCGGCGAAGCGCAAAGGATAAACCTCGCCACGTCACTCGGCTCATCACTCGTCGGCTCGATATACGTTCTCGACGAGCCTTCCGTAGGATTGCATCCGCGCGACAACGAGAAACTGATTAATATTATGAAATCCCTGCGTGACATCGGAAATTCCGTGCTTGTCGTCGAACACGACAAGGATATGATGAGAGACGCGGACGAGATTGTTGATATAGGCCCGCTCGCGGGAGAAAACGGCGGAGAGATTGTTTTCCAGGGTTCATACGGAGAATTACTCGCGGATTCGAAATCTCTTACCGCAAAGTACATTAACGGAAAGAATGGAATTGAACTAAACAGGGAGTCGAAAGGAATTAATTCCGGCGCGAAATTCATTATTGTAAAAGGAGCGAGAGAAAACAACCTTAAAAATGTCGATGTAAGGATTCCTCTAAACACTTTTACGTGCATTACCGGCGTGAGCGGTTCGGGAAAATCTACTCTCGTGAACAACATATTATTTGCGGGTCTGAAGAAAAAACTCGAAGGCTATTACGAGGACAGAATCGGCGAGCACGACAAAATCGAAGGCGCCGAACATCTCGAAACAGTTGAACTTATAGATCAATCGCAAATCGGAAAGAGCATAAGAAGCAATCCGGTAACCTACATAAAGGCGTTTGACGACATTCGCGAGGCGTTTGCATCAACACCTTACTCGAAAAGAAAAAATTTCGACAGCGGAACTTTCTCTTTCAATGTCCCGGGCGGCAGGTGCGAAACCTGTGAGGGCGCGGGCGTTATAAAAATTGAAATGCAGTTCATGGCGGATATCTTTCTCGAATGCGAATCTTGCTCCGGGAAAAGATACAAAACCGATACGCTCGAAGTGAAAATTCAAGGCAATAACGGCCACGGAAAGAATATATACGAAGTCCTGGAAATGACCGTGGCGTCAGCCGTTAAATTCTTTAAACCTTATCCTAAAATTACAAAAAAACTGAAACTCCTAGATGATGTAGGACTCGGATACATCAAACTCGGACAATCAGGCACTTCGCTTTCCGGAGGTGAATCGCAGCGCGTGAAACTCGCCTATCATCTCGCTAACCAGATTAAGTCGTCAAATACACTCTTTATTTTTGACGAACCAACGACGGGTCTTCATTATTATGATATTTCCAAACTGCTGAAATGCTTCGAAGCCCTTATCAGACGCGGGAATTCCGTTCTCGTTATCGAACATAACCTCGAAGTTATAAAGAACGCGGATTACATAATCGACCTCGGTCCCGAATCCGGAGACGAAGGAGGATATATAGTCGCCGAAGGAACACCCGAAGAAATTTCAAAATGCGGAAAATCACACACAGGAAAATTTTTGAAAAATATTTTGGATTTGAGTTGAAAAGTTCAAAGAAAAGGAATATTTTTAAAAGATTCAAAAAAAGTACAGGGGGAAAGCAGGAGATACTTTTGGAAATCGAATTAGGGGTAACAATTCATTCCCGGATTTATCATAATTGTCGGTTAAGGTGAACACCGTGTCCGGTAGGATTTTACTGACACTTCAGTTTTAACAGAAAGAATAGGGTAATTCTGTATCTGTTAAATCAAAAAATTATTATGGTCGATAGGGAAATGGATCTCAGGAAAGTGTCCGTAAACACATCTTTTTCAGCGCAGCATTATGACAATTCTCAGGACGCGATTGTCGTGCTCAACAGGAAGAATGAGGTTATTCACGTCAATGAATCTTTTGTTAATCTTTTCGATTATACATTCGATGAAATCAAATCCAGGGATATAAACCGTTTCATTGTTCCCGATGAACACATCGAGGAGGCGAAGGAACTGTCCAGAAACGCCCTCAGCAGAATGGTAGTAAGAAAAGACACGAAAAGAAAAAGCAAGAGCGGGAAAATAATCTGGGTCTCCGCCCTCGGTCTGCCCGTTAAAATCGAGAACAAGGAAGACGGCGTGCTCGTCATTTATAACGACATTTCGAAAACAATCGAGGCAAGAGAAAAAAGCGAAGAGGCTAACAGAATGAAAACCGCCCTCATCGCGAATATGAGCCACGAATTCAGAACACCGATGAGCGCGATTCTCGGATTCTCGGATATTCTTAAGGAGGAACTTACTAATGAAGAACACCTGTCTATGATATCCGATATTCATTCGTCAGCAAGAAGACTTCTGAATACGCTTAACTCGATTCTCGAACTCGCGCATCTCGAATCCACGAATTTTAAACCGAATGTATCACTCGTAAATTTATCAGTGGAAATCGCAAGGCTCTCAAAAATGATGAAGAATCAGGCTTTGAACAAAAACCTTAGTTTCAATCTCGACATTGAGGATAACAACTGCTTCAGCCTGATAGATACCGATATTTTCAACCAGATAATCACTAACCTTTTTGACAATGCTCTTAAGTATACGCAAAAAGGCGGAATCGGTATAAAAATATATTCCGGTATGTCTATCGACGGTAAACGCAATTACATCAGCGTCAGCGACACGGGAATAGGCATTACACGGGATAACCAGAAAGTCATATTCAACGAGTTCAGGCAGGTCAGCGAGGGTATCAGCAGGAATTACGAAGGAACTGGTCTCGGTCTCACGCTGGCGAAGAAAATGACGGAATTGATGGACGGCAGCGTGGACGTTAAAAGTGAAATCGGAAAAGGCTCCGTATTCACGATCTCTTTTCCTTCCGCGGATGAAGTAAATTTAAGGCATTCTGACGGCCATCACTCCCTGCAGGGTATGACGTCTCAGGATACGGGCAGTTCAAAACCGAAAATACTATTGGTTGAAGACAACAAAACAAATAAAGTATTGATCAAAAGATTTCTCCAGAATCACTTTGATGTGGATGATGTTTCCGGAGGCACCGATGCAATAAAATCGATTTCCAGAGAGAATTATGCTCTCATTCTGATGGACATTAACCTCGGACTCGGTATGAACGGTCTTGAAACCGCGCGTGAAATAAAGAAACTGCCCTCTAACAACGATGTTCCTATTGTCGCCGTTACAGGTTACGCCTTAGCGGGAGAAAAAGAAAAAATTCTCGAAAACGGATTTACCGATTATATCTCGAAACCCTTTACTCGCGAACAACTGCTTGAAGTCCTGATTCGCGCCCTTGAACACGATTAATTGAATACACTAATGTAATTCGTATCCCGGTGAAATAAATATTTTGTTACCGAGAGTCTCCCTGCTCTTTAGGGGACTCCCGAGCACGAATAAAATCAATTTTTACGTTTACAAGAATCTCCCCGCTTTTTGGGAAACTCCCGAGCACGAATAAAATCAATTTTTACGTTTACAAGAATCTCCCCGCTCTTTGGGAGACTCTCGGTATTGAGTGGAGTTTGAATTCTTGTTCGTAGGATTTTCAAATGACGCTTCCCGAAACGTCTAATTACTAATTATTAATTACTAATTACTAATTGCTCTTAAAATATCCCACGTGTAAATCCCCGTATCGTGTCCGTCTTTCCATTTTATCCCGATAGCATAATTCCCCATCACTTCAATCTTTTCTATATCATAATACCCTGCCGCTTTGAACGGCGTTTTTATCGGTATGTAACTGTCAAATATTACAGATTCCCCCTTGCAATGAACGCACGGACATTCGTCTCTGAGTTTTGTAAATGAAATCTCCGATACCTTGCCGTCATTCCATTGTATGCGGAGAGTCTTGTTTTCCTGTCTCTTAATCTGTGTCGGATATGTGTTTTCCATGTTATAGATGTTTATACCTTATGAACAATAAATTAGCGAATAAAAGTATTCCCGCCGCCGAAAAAACATACCTTAATCCGATAAAAGAAACAAGAGACGAATACATTAACGGACCGAGCATGTTGCCGAGTATCGTCGAACTCGATGCGATTCCCATCAATCCGCTCTTCCTGTCGTCGGGAATATTCTTATTTATTATCGAATAAAAAGCGGGCACCATCCCGCCCGTGCATATACCCAGCAATATCCTTACCGGGAAAAGCAGATAGTATGAAAATATGAAAGAATGCGCGCATAAAGCCGCTATTCCTCCAATCATCGCTATGTTAAGATACTTCGACGAGTTTTTCCTGTCGTTCTTCTTACCCCACCACGGCGACGCTGCAGCCATTGCAATGCCCGTTATTCCAAACAACAACCCGGATATTGTCGAAAGATATGCCTTGTTTTCAGTGAGTGTCTCTATGAAAAGCGCGAATCCCGGCTGTGTGATTGATATCGACATCTGGGCTATCATTATCGATATAAGCGCGACCGCTAATACATCGTGCCTTACCGAAAACTTCAGATTCTCCATTACTCCGGGAGAACTATTTCTGTTCTTAATCCGCTCGGGCTCCTTTACGTAATACATTACGAAAACACTGCTGATTATGCAAAGCGCCGCTGTTATGAAAAATACAACCCTGTGCGACGTGAAATCCGCAATTACGCCTCCCATCAGCGGTCCGATTATTCCGCCCGCCGCAATAGACGTCTGAAGGACTCCGATTGCATAACCCGATTTTTCTTTCGGCGAACTCGCGGAGACTAATGCGAGCGATGCCGGGATGAAGCCGCTCGCAAATCCCTGAAACATCCTGAACAGAAACAATTGATAAATGTCGCCCGAAAACCCTATCAGTACCTGCGACACGGCAAGCCCGAGCACAGCCCTCAATACCATCTTCTTCTTGCCAAATCTGTCACCGAGCGCGCCCCATACGGGCGTTATGAAAAATGAAACGATGAACGGCCCCGCGAAAATATATCCGCTCCATCTCTCCACTTCAGCCTGCGCCGTAACTCCGAGTTCGCGTATGTAAAAAGGCAGGAACGGAATTACCATGCTCATTCCCGCCATCGTTATGAACTGCGCAACCCAGACTACATATAAATTTTTCTTCCAGTTTTCCAATCGTAGTAAAAAGTAAATTTACCTCTTATAAAAAACGCTTTCAATTCAGAAAGAATTCTGACTTCCTTCCGCTGTACGGAAATAAAAAAAGGCTGCCCTTTGGCAGCCTTTTCAATA
>DATMXZ010000090.1:0-7098 GCA_035561235.1 Ignavibacteria bacterium | reverse complement strand
CATATATATTGCCTTTTTATTTTTAAAAACATTAAACCGGGGGGTTACAATGAAATTTATTATTACGTTCTTTATATTTTTTATGTTATGTTTAGGTCTGCGCGCTCAGGAAGCGGATATAACAGACGAAGCAAACGACAGCAAAGTAACATTATCCCGGCAACTTAACGGAGGGGCTGGCGAGGCTCATTACGTAATGCCGGTTGTGTTTAAAAAGCAAAAAGACGACAATTCAATCAGGGTATCCGTGCTCGGGAAAGAATACCGGGAATCGGAAACATTTGGATGTCTTGATGACGACCAATGTAACGGAGATTCAAATTCCTGCTCGTCAAAATCATTTCTTTGGGAAGCGCTGACTATTGTCGCGGGTCTTATCGCGATAACGAGTATTAAAGGAAAGTAAGGATATACAAACATAGCAATGCAGCCAAAGAGGCGGAAAGACAATTCCGCCTCTTCTTTTACACAAAACTCCACTGTAAGAATGACCGAAATATTTTTCCCATATAAGGAACTAAAAAATAATTTTTAATTGTTTTAAAATACGACTATATTAGTCCGATTTTATAAGTTAAAATTTTTCAGATGGTTAAGTTTTCCAAGAAACTCGAATACTCAATAATTTCATTGAGGCATATTTCAAATGCCGGGAATGAAATTATACGTGTTCGCGACATTTCTGAAAAATACAATATACCTCACGATTTACTCGCGAAGATTTTACAGAAACTGAAAAAAGCGGAAATTTTGATTTCGAGTCAGGGGATAAACGGCGGGTACACGCTAAACAGAAAACTGAATGAAATCCCCCTTTCTGAATTAATGATGATTGTTGAAAACACGACAACTATTGCTGAATGCTTTCACAACGACGATAAGACATGCACGATTATTGACAGTTGCACGATTAAAGACCCGCTCAGTAAAATACAGACGGAGTTTGAGAACATTCTTAAAAACAAAATGATATCCGATTTTGTCTGATAGAATAATTTATATGGATTGCAACGCGACGACTCCGGTTGATAAGGAAGTCTTAGATGCGATGATGCCTTATTTTTCAGAGAGGTTCGGAAACGCTTCTTCGAAGCATCATTACGGAAACGAAGCGCTCGCGGCCGTGGAGACTGCGAGAAGAAAAGTTGCCGGGGTAATAAATGCCGAAGCCGAAGAAATAATCTGGACAAGCGGAGCGACGGAGTCCGTTAATCTCGCTTTAAAAGGTGCGGCGGAAACGCGATTCAGACCGGGCATGAACATAGTGACGACTGAAATCGAGCATCCTGCAGTGCTTGATACCTGCAAGGCGCTGTCGGAATCGGGAGTGGAAATCAGATATGCGAAGCCTGACAGGTATGGAATCGTTCAGCCCGGCGAAATTGAGAAACTCGTTGACGGAAACACTTTGATTGTAAGCGTAATGACCGCGAATAACGAAACAGGAACGATACAACCCGTTCCTGAAATAGGAACCATTTGCGCGAATAAAAATGTTCTTTTCCACACAGATGCCACCCAGGCGTACGGCAGGATACCGGTTGACGTAAGGTCATACGGTATAAGCCTTATGAGTTTTTCGTCTCATAAGATATACGGTCCGAAAGGTGTCGGCGCGCTGTATTTAAGCAGAACGGTATCGTCCGACCTCGCGCCTCAGATTCACGGCGGAGGCCACGAGAGAGGGCTCAGGAGCGGTACGCTGAATGTTTCGGCGATAGCGGGATTCGGCAAGGCGGCGGAAATCTCAGGAAAAAGAATGTACGATGATTTCGGGAAACAAATTGTAATGAGGGACAGGCTTACGGAAATTTTTCTTCGCCGTCTGCCTCACGTTTATTTGAACGGACACAGGTCAAAGAGACTTCCGAATACCGCGAACATTTGTTTCGAAGGCGTACCCGCGTCTGCTTTGATCGGCAGAATAAGGGATGTTGCGGTTTCGACCGGAAGCGCCTGCAGTTCGGCAACTTTACAGGATTCTCACGTGTTAAAAGCATTAGGACTGACGGCTGACAGGATAAAGTCTTCAATAAGGTTCAGTATCGGTAGGATGACCACAAATGAAGATATTGATGTCGTAACGGAAAAGTTCATAGAAGAATCAAACAAATTAAGAAACTAAAATAAATACAAAATGTCACAAGAAACAAAATTCATTCCGGGTGTTTCTGAGGATATAAACATCACGGATAAGGCTCTTTCGGAAATTAAAAGAATTATGAAGGAAAACAACGTACCCGAAAACTACGGATTAAGGATTGGAATAAAGGGAGGCGGTTGCTCGGGCTTTTCTTACACTATGGGGTTTGACGGGGAGTCGGCTCCGACTGATAACATTACCGAGTTTGACGGCGTTCAGGTCTTCATCGACATGAAAAGTTTTTTATACTTAACGGGCACTGAACTTGATTATACGGACGGATTGAGCGGCAAGGGATTTGTGTTCAACAACCCCAACGCCAAACGCACCTGCGGATGCGGAAGTTCGTTCGGAGCATAATAACAATGAAAGGCACAGCGAATGGCAAAAGAAATAACCCGAAGACAATTCATAACGAACACAGCGCTGAGCGCATTATCATTTGCAATAATACCGGGATTTTTGAAATTAAACAAAACAAATAAACCGAAAGGAGATATAAAAAAAATGGCATACGAATGGAAATTCAATGCGAGACCTTATTCTGACGAAGAGGCAAAATCGCTCTTAAAAGACGTGATGTCGCCCGAAACGACGGACTGGCATTACAACACTCATCAAAAAGGATACGTCACGTTCTTAAATAATATCGAGAAAGAACTCGAGGGAGCGGACAGGGCAAAGGCGAACGGCAATTACTCGAACGTCGGCGAACTGAAAAGAAGAATGACGTGGAATCACGGCGGCGCGCTTCTGCACGACGTTTACTGGGAAGTGCTCGGCGGCGACGGCGACATTTCGAAAGGCAAGGAAGTTGTTGACGCGATTGTAAAGGAGTACGGAAGTTTTGAAAAGTGGAAAGAAGATTTCAAGGCTACCGCTCTTTCCGCGAAGTTGTCGGGCTGGGGTGTGCTCGTGTTCGACAGATTGTACAGCGGAAGAATGCTGAACGTACTCGTCGACGAGCATCATTACGGAGCGATATGGGGCGGTGTTCCGCTTATTCCCTGCGACGTGTTCGAGCACGCGTATTATCACAAGGACGGACCCGGAAGAGCGAAATATATTGATAACTTTATTAATAACTTGCACTGGGGCAGAATAAATGATAGATTTATGAAATTCTGCAAATAATTTTTGAACAAGATTGCTTAAATTTTATAAATTTTTATTTTTTATTCTGATTTCGGCAACGCTGATCTCCTGCGGAAAGAAAGAAGAGCAGCAGAACGTAAACTCCGACCCGAACGCATCATTCAGTTGGAAGGAAAGCATAACTGCTAAAGACATACCGGATTTTCCGGTGAAGGGATTCATAGACGGCAAGGAAATAAAATTCGATTATGTAAATTTCGAGTACTGGCGCGGTTCTAACGACAACGTTTTTAATTTCAGCGATAAGGTCCCGAAGAATAAATGCGGATTCATCGAGAATGACAATGCTTTTCATCTGACGAAACTCGGGAACACATTCGAAGAAGGGGAATTTCTGAAAAACGCTTTCTCGATGAACATTGAAGGCGTGACAGGTGATTATCACACGACTGTAAACGACAACATGCAGAAATTCACGCCTGCCTGGAACTGCGCGCTTGTAATAACCGAAATGGACGATGATTTCGTCAAAGGAAAGATAGCGATGTGTTTCAAGGACGAGAAGAAAAGTTGGGTCGCCGGAACGTTCACGGCGGTTCGCTGCAATAATTGATTAAACCACCCCGCCTCGGCGGGGTTTTACTATAATATTCGGAGAATACATGAAAAAGTTATTACCAGTTGTTCTGGCTTTAATTCTGTTCATCGGTTTTGGCTGCGGCAAGAATCAGGAACCTGCCGGCGAACAGCAAAAGACGACAAGTGAAAGCAAATCGGAGAACAAGACACCTGAAAATACGGGTGACGTGAAGAAGGATACTTCGAAGACCGGAGGCAACGAGTTAGGCATGAAAACAGGTTTGCCCGCGGATTTCCCAAAAGATGTACCCGTTCCTCCGAATTCTATCTGCCACGGCTCTATCTACAATCAATCGGAAGGCACGACCGTTACGTTTGTTTCTAAAGACAAACCGATGAATATCGTTGATTTTTACAAGGCGGAAATGAGCAAGAACGGATTTGTTCAGGAACAGGGCGCGGATGATATGGTGAACGACAAAGGCGGCATGCTCAAATGGAATAAAGATAAGCGCATCGTTGAGATAATGATGAGTTTTAAATCCGAAACAAGCGAAACCGACATAGTGCTGTCGTACAAAGACAGTAAATAATTTTTCCCTATGCGGGAACAATACAAGGATTTAAAGGGCAGACGTGATTTAAGAATACTTGTTTCCAGAACCGATAAAATCGGAGATGTAATTCTTACACTTCCTCTTATAAACGAGATAAAGCGGCTTCTTCCCGGATGCAGCATCACGTTTCTTATTAGCCGCCGCCTTGAGGATTTAATCGCGGGTTACAGGGACGTTGACGAAATCATTTATATCGAAGATTTCGGTGGCTCGGATCTCCTCACGTATCTTAAATCGAAAAAATTTGACATCGCCTTATCGGTATTTCCCCGTTATGAACTCGCGAGAACATTTTTCATCGCGGGTATTCCGCAGCGTGCGGGCAGCGCGTACAGGTGGTATTCTTTTCTCTTTAACCGGCGTATAAAAGAACATAGAAAGCATTCGGTCAAGCACGAATCGGATTATAATCTCGGCTTGCTTGGATTCTTAACGGATAACATTTCTTTCGAAAAGAAATTCTATTTTTCTTATACGAATGAGGAATTCGAAGTATTAAGGAATTTAATGTCTGAAAAAGGATTCGATATCAATTCGAATTACATAATTATTCATCCCGGAAGCAAGGGTTCCGCTCACGACCTACCCGCGGAAAAATTCAGCGAAATAACGGAGAGATTTCTTGAGGAATTCAGTGACTGCAGGATTGCTGTTACGGGAAGCGAAATCGAGAGAGATTTGGCGGAAGGCATAGCGAACGGAAAAGAGCGTGTGTTCAATGCCGCGGGGCTTCTGAATTTGAGACAGTTGATGATATTAATCGATAAGTCTAAACTATTTATCTCGAACTCGACAGGGCCGATACATATAGCCGGCGCTCTGAACAAGAATATTATTGGTTTCTACCCGAACTCCGCTCCTATGAATCCCGAAAGATGGAAACCGCTCAGTGAAAATTCACTCGTTATGTGTCCTCTGTCGGGAGATAATATGAGCGGAATTAATATCGAATCAGTAATCGGGGAAATTCATAGATTTCTGGATATCAGGAAGTAAAAATCCTGATTTTTGCCTCACAATATTTGAAACATTTTTCATAATTTTAGGTAAAAAAGAAAAAAGAAAAAATGAGAATAAGATTAATATCGGTTTTACTCGTCCTTGCCTTTATGGCGGCTGCGGGTTACGCGCAGGACACCAGCAAGAGCACATACAGGAAGGTGTCTCAGAATGCATTCGGACTCGGTGAAAGGCTTGATTTCGAAATCAGTTACGGTTTCTTGACGGCGGGCAACGTGGTAATGGAAGTCGCGCCGAATTACATAACAATAAACGGAAGAAACTGCTACGACATATCGTTGAGAGTTAACTCAGCGGCAAGTTTCGAGTGGGTTTATAAAATATCTGATATGTACAAGTGCTATCTTGATGCCGAGGGACTTTTCCCGTGGAAGTTTGAGCAGTACATACGTGAAGGCGATTACACGAAAGATTTTGTCGCGATATTTGACCACGAAAACCTGAAAGTGAATACCAGTACGACTGTCAGGGGCGAAAAGAAGCCTGACGGAGAATACGCGATTAAGAAATACGTGCTGGACGTGATAAGCGCGTTTTATTTCGCAAGAACTCAGAATATCGCTTCAATGAACAAGGGCGATGAATTCACGATGAACAGTTTTTATAACGACGCGTCCTACGACCTTACAGTTAAGATTCTCGACAGGGATAACGCTGACGTGTCGGCGGGTGAATTCAGGTCTGTAATCGTCCAGCCTCTTGTGAAAGAGGGCGTGCTGATTAAGAAAGCGGAAAACATAGCGGTCTGGATTTCCGATGACGACAGAAAGATTCCGGTTAAGGTTCAACTCGATGTAATTATCGGTTCCGTTAAGGCTGAACTCACGTCTTACAAGAATCTTTCGGGACCATTGAATTCAAAAGTCAAATGAAGATTTCGGAATTATTTTATTCCTTGCAGGGAGAAGGGAAGCGCGCAGGCGTCCCTTCTTTTTTTATCAGGACAAATTACTGCAATTTAAGGTGCAGGTTCACGGGCGGAAATTACTGCGACACACCTTACACGAGTTGGTTTCCCGATGACGATGAAAATCTCGGCGATGTAAAAATCGATAATATTATTGAGGAGTTCGAAAAATCAGGCGCCCGTGACGCTGTCATTACCGGCGGCGAGCCTTCAATACAAAAAGAAGAACTATCCCTCCTTTGCAGCGGATTAAAATCAAGCGGAGCATACATAACGCTCGAAACAAACGGTACGATGATTTCCGATTTCAAAAACTACATTGACCTTGTAAGCGTCAGTCCGAAGTTGTCTTCGTCCGTGCCGTATGGCACCGAGCACGAAAAAGCCCACGAAAAAAACAGGATTAACAATGATGTTTTGCTGGAATACGAAAAAGGATTCCGTGAAAAATTATTCGACGTACAATGGAAATTTGTTATTTGCGGCGAACGGGATATTCAGGAAATAAATGAACTACAGCGGAGCATCGGTTTCTCTAACCGGGACGTCTATCTTATGCCCGAGGGGGTTACCCCTGTTGATATAAGAAAAAACTCGCCTCGAACCGCGGATTTATGTCTTAAACACGGATACAATTATTCGGGAAGGCTGCACGTTGATTTATGGGGAGGCAAGCGCGGAGTATAATAAAACTATATAAATCAACGCAAAAGCGATATACCGCAATACATAAATTA
>DATMXZ010000089.1:0-3580 GCA_035561235.1 Ignavibacteria bacterium | reverse complement strand
AGGTAGTAGTTAGTAGTTAGTAGTAGGTGTTTAATTGAATTTGGTTGTTATATTCAAAACAGCCACAGCATTAATAGTTCGCTCTAATTGCCAAATGTTAACTGTTAAATGCTAATTGTTTAGGTTCAAATTGTTATCTATTAAATGCTAATCGTAAATTGAAAAGCCCCGTAGGGGCGACAGTGTTTTTGAAAAATCGAATGCTCGTGTTTTTAGTCCCGTAGGGACGACAGTATAATGTCGTGCCTACGGCACTTCAATTTTTTTGTGACATTCCTTGCTAAAATAATTTCGTGCCTACGGCACTTCATTTTTTTGGGGTCACATTCCTTTTCCTCGTCACGAAAGTTTATCCCGAATACTCGGGACCCCAGCGCGCTCTTTGCTTCCCGATCCATCGGGACTTCGTGACGCGAATGTACAATTATCATAGTGCGTTACGAAATCTTTGCGTTTTGGGTTTACCACGCGGGACGTGGTAACCGGGAGAAAAGAAAGGTTGTTTTCTTCTAACTACTAACTACTTTTTTGTCCTTACCACAAAAACAAAAGAGCGGGCAATTCGCCCGCTCTTTTTATGTTTTTACTCTCGTCTGAATATACTTGCTATTCAATATTTCTATCAAGATTCCCGCTAAAATTCCGCCGCGGCGGATGGGGATGACAAAAATATATTCTAACTACTAACTACTAACTACTAACTTCTCGTTCCTAAAGAATTATTTCTTCACTGCCTTCTTAAGAGCCGCGGTTTTTGCCGCCGCTTTCTTTTTTTCTTCCGCGCCGAATATTGAGCCGTGCTTGTGCTCTACCGACGCTCTTGCCGCCGCGAGCCTCGCTATCGGGACTCTGAACGGCGAGCAGGACACGTACGCGAGTCCTAACAGATGACAGAATTCGATTGAATTCGGTTCGCCGCCGTGTTCGCCGCATATTCCGAGTTTGATGTCGGGACGCGTCGATTTGCCCTTCGCAACAGCGATTTTCATAAGTTCGCCTATTCCGAACCTGTCGATTACCTGGAACGGGTCGACCGGCAGTATGCGCTGCTTCAGATAATCGGGAAGGAACGAACCGATGTCGTCTCTCGAAAATCCGAATCCCATCTGCGTCAGGTCGTTCGTGCCGAAGGAGAAGAACTGCGCGTACTTCGCGATGTAATCCGCTACGAGCGCCGCTCTCGGAATCTCTATCATAGTTCCGGTCATTCTGAAGAATTTCTTCAGTCCGAACTTGTCGCATACTTCCTTGTAAACTCTATCAATAATCTGATACTGGTGCTTCAATTCCCTTGACGTGCACGTTACGGGAATCATGATTTCCGGAAGAGGCTTCTTGCCTTCCTGAATGAGTTCTGCGGTCGCTTCGTAAATCGCCCTGACCTGAACTTCCGTGATTTCAGGATATGTTATTCCGAGCCTGACGCCTCTGTGTCCGAGCATCGGATTGTTTTCGTGCAATGAATCCGCTCTGTTGTTGAACTCTTCAACCGAAATGCCGAGGCTTTCCGCGAGTTTCGCTCTTTCATCGACGTTGTTCGGTACGAATTCGTGAAGCGGCGGGTCGAGAGTCCTGATTGTTACGGGGAATCCGTCCATCGCTTCGAGCGTGCCCTTCATGTTGTTCTTTATGTACGGGAAAAGTTCGTTGAGAGCCGCTTTTCTTTCATCTTCCGTGCCTGACATAATCATCTTTCTCAGAAGGAACAACGGCTGTTCGGAATTTTTTCCGTAGAACATGTGCTCTGTTCTGAAAAGCCCGATACCTTCCGCTCCGAAACTTCTCGCCTTCGCTGCGTCTTCGGGTGTGTCTGCGTTTGTTCTCACCTTCATCACTCTTACCTTGTCGCAAATCTTCATGAAGTTCCTGAAATTTTCATTCTCGACGTCAACGTCCATCATTTCGAGGCTTCCGACGTAAACATTGCCCTTCGTGCCGTTTAGGGAAATCCATTCGCCTTCGCGCACCGTGATGCCGCCGGCTTTGAAATATTTTTCTTCGAGATTGACTTCGATTTCGCCCGCGCCGACGATGCAGCACTTGCCCCATCCGCGCGCTACGAGCGCCGCGTGCGAGGTCATACCGCCGCGCGCCGTTAAAATCGCTTCCGCCGCTCTCATTCCTTCGATGTCCTCGGGATTGGTTTCTTCTCTTACGAGAATTACCTTCTTGCCCTGTTTCTTCGATTCAACCGCGTCAGCCGCCGTGAACACAACCTGTCCTGTCGCACCGCCCGGTCCCGCGGGAAGTCCTTTAGTTATGCGCTGCGCCGCCTGTTCCGCCGACGGTAAAAGAACCGGGTGAAGCAGTTCGTCCAACTGGTCGGGTCTTACTCTCGTTACCGCTTCTTCAGCGCTTATGAGTCTTTCCTTGTACATATCAGCCGCCATCTTCACAGCCGCCGCGCCGTTTCTCTTTCCGACCCTGCACTGAAGCATGTAGAGCGTGCCTTCCTGAATCGTGAATTCGAGGTCAAGCATGTCGTGATAGTGCTTTTCAAGATTGAGTTCAATCTTGTGCAACTGCTTGTAAACTTGCGGCATCGCCGTCTCAAGCGAATCGAGATGAGCGTTATGCTCGGACTTTCCGACTTCGTTAATCGGGTTTGGAGTTCTTATACCCGCTACAACGTCTTCGCCCTGCGCGTTTACGAGCCATTCACCGTAGAAATAATTTTCGCCCGTGGCGGGGTTTCTCGTGAAAGCCACGCCTGTCGCCGACGATTCGCCCATATTGCCGAATACCATCGACTGAACGTTTACCGCTGTTCCCCATTCGTCGGGAATGCCTTCGATTTTCCTGTAGGAAATCGCGCGCCTGCCGTTCCACGACTGGAACACCGCGCCGACCGCGCCCCACAACTGGTCCATAGCGTCCTCTGGGAACGGTTTTCCGAGAACTTCAAAAACTTTCTCCTTGTAAATATCGACGAGTTCCTTCAAATCATCAGCCGTCAGTTCGGTGTCGAGTTTGTAACCCTTCGACTCTTTCATTTTATGAAGTTCTTTTTCCAACTGCTGGCGAACGCCTTTGCCTTCTTCAGGCTCGATGCCCGCGGCTTTTTCCATCACGACGTCGGAGTACATCTGTATCAGCCTTCTCTGTGAGTCATAAACGAATCTCGGATTGCCTGTCTTCGCGATGAGACCTTCGCGTGTGATGTCGTTGAGACCGACGTTCAGAACTGTTTCCATCATTCCCGGCATCGAACTTCTCGCGCCGGAACGGACTGAAACCAGAAGCGGATTGACCTTGTCGCCGAACTTCGCGCCCATCTGTTTTTCCACTCTTTCGAGCGCTTTGAGAACCTGTCCTTTTAATTCCTTAGGGTATTTCTTCTTGTTCTTATAGTAAGCGGTACAAACTTCAGTGGTAATAGTGAAACCTGCCGGAACGGGCAGACCAATGTTTACCATTTCCGCGAGATTAGCACCTTTTCCTCCTAATAAAGTTTTCATGTTAGCCTTACCATCGGCTTTCTTGCCGCCGAAATAATAGACATATTTTGTAGCCATATCGGTTAAATCCTGTTTAGTTTATTGTGAAAAGTTTATCATTTAAAGTACTCAAATTATAATTG
>DATMXZ010000088.1:0-7328 GCA_035561235.1 Ignavibacteria bacterium | reverse complement strand
TCACAACTCGCCGAAGAATAATTACACAGGGATACACAGAGTACTCACGGAGGAACACGGAGAAAGCAATATCCGCTCTTATCTGTTCTATCCGCTCTTGGCGCCTGCCCGCCGTCTGTTTGGCGGGTGTGCTATCTGAATAAAAAGTATCCGCTCTTATCCGTTCTATCCGCTCTTGGCGCCTGCCCGCCGTTTGTTTGGCGGGCGTCCTGTCTGATTTGTTGAAATAAACTTTAAATATTAAAATAATTTTCCGATATTGCCCTAACTCATAAAGCAGTGATGAACGAATCAGCATCCAAAAGAAATGTAATAGCAATCGTAATTATTTCCGCTCTCGGATATTTCGTTGATATATATGACTTAATTCTATTCAGCGTAGTACGCATCGGTTCTCTTAAATCGCTCGGCGTGTCCGACGCAGACCTGCTTCCTGACGGGGTTCTGCTTCTTAACATGCAGATGGCGGGAATGCTTATCGGAGGCATAATCTGGGGCATAATGGGAGACAAGAAAGGAAGAATTTCCGTCCTGTTCGGCTCTATATTCCTGTATTCGCTGGCGAATATCGCGAACGGATTCGTTCAGACGATTCCGCAGTACGCAGCGCTGAGGTTCATCGCGGGCGTCGGGCTTGCCGGCGAACTCGGCGCGGGCATTACGCTCGTGTCGGAGGTAATGCCTAAAGAGACGCGCGGTTACGGAACTATGCTTGTCGCGACAATCGGAATTTTCGGCGCTGTAGTTGCCGCATTCATCGCGGATATATTTCAGTGGCGCACTGCTTTCTTCGTCGGCGGCGGTCTCGGTATCGTGCTGCTCATAATGCGCATCGGCGTTTATGAATCAGGGATGTATAATTCGATTAAACAAACGGCAGTGGCGAAAGGCAGTTTTCATAAACTGTTCACGGACAGAAGAATGTTTTTCAAATATCTTTTCAGCATATTCATAGGAGTGCCGATATGGTTTATCGTCGGAGTGCTTGTAACTTTCTCACCGGAGTTCGCTAAGGCATTCGGGATTCAGGAAACAATAAGCACGGGGAAAGCGATTATGTTCTGCTACATCGGACTCGCGGCGGGCGATCTCCTCAGCGGATTCCTCAGCCAGATTTTCAAAACGAGGAAGAAAATCATAATGGCATTCATCGCGCTCGAAGCGCTGTTCGTCTCCGTTTATCTGTTTCTCAATATATTAGACGCGACCTTCCTGTACGCGATGTGCCTGATGCTCGGCATATCAGGCGGATACTGGGCTGTCTTCGTTACGAACGCGTCGGAGCAGTTCGGAACGAACATACGCGCGACCGTGACGACCACTGTGCCGAATTTCGTGCGCGGCGCCGTCGTGCCCGCGACTCTCGCGTTCCAGTATCTTACTCCCGTTACGGGAATCGTCTTTTCAGCCCTGATTGTAGGAATGTCAACACTCGCAATCGCCTTCTTCTCAATAACAAGGCTCGAAGAAACATACGGCAAGGATTTGAACTACGTCGAAAAACACTGATTCAATTAGCAATTAACATTGAACATTTAGCGTTGAACAATTAGCATTGAACAAACTACTAGCGATTAGCATTAAACAAACTACATTTCGTTATTGTTGAAAAAAGTCCCGTAGGGAAGACAGTTTTTTAGCCCGCACGCCTCCTCTTGACATTTCCCGAAACATACCTTAATTTTGTATGGTAGTATATGAATTATGGAAAATCAGATTTTTGAGCCAATTGACGTGATTGCTTTTTTCCACAACCTGAAGGTGGAAATAGTGAAGTTCAAGTGGAAGAACGACGTGTACAACGTCTCCCGCGTGAACTCGACGTGGAAGGTTCCCACGGGCGAGGCGTTTGAATACCACTTCAGCGTTATATGCGAGAAGCAGAAGGTCGTCTGCGAACTCGCCTACAACCTCAACGATTTCAAATGGCAGTTGATACAGTACGAATGCTACAACTGATTTCCCCTGCCGCGGCAATTCATAATCAAAAAGGCTGCTCCGCCTTAACGAAGCAGCCATTATAATATTCCTGTATTTTCCTTTTAACTGCTCACTTTTTATTTGACGAGTATCATTTTCTTTGTTGCAGTAAACCCGTTTCCGGATATTCTGAAGAAATACGCGCCGGAAGAGAATGCAGAGCCGTCAAACCTGTATTCATACGTTCCCGCGGATAAGTTATCGAATGTTTTCGACGTGATTTCCCTTCCCGATATGTCGAATATGCTCAATGTTACTTTCGATGACTTCGCGACGTCGAATTTTATGTTCGTCACGGGGTTGAACGGATTTGGATAGTTCTGATAAAGATTGAATTTTTCCGGCACACCCGAAGAAATCTGCCTGATTCCAATCGGTGTGTTTTGTCCGCCGCTGAAACAAACGAGTCTTCCGTCCCTGCATCCGCCGAGGAATTCCGTCGTAGAATTTCCGTCTATGCTGTTAATCGCGGCAACCCTGTCAGCCCTGAACGCGACTGTCGAGCCGAAAGAATAAGTGAACATAGTTGTTCCAGTCGCGCCGTTCACGACGAGAACGTTGCCTGGCGTCTGCATAGCGTACGCTATGTCGCGCTTTCCGTCTCCGTTAACGTCGCTCAGGAAATCAATGCCTCTGATATAGGACATTCCCGGCGCTTGCTGCCACAGGAAAGTCTGAGTCTTCGTATCTATCCTGCAAAGCATTTGCGGTCCTGAAAGCGTGAAGTCAACGTATCCGTTCGAATCGAGGTCGTCCAGAATTTTCAGGAATCCGGCGTTCGCGGAGCCCGTAGTCACCGTCCAATTTTCAAAACCGTTCGCGGAGTTCACGCAGAATACCTTGCCTGAAAATCCGTAATAGCCGAGTATTTCTCTCGTCGTGTCAGTGTTGATGGTAGGAATGGTCTTCATGTTCCATACTTTCCCGTTTATGTTCGCGTAATTCCAGATGCTGTTTCCCATATTGTCAAAGCCCTGCAGAGAGTACGTTCCCGAATTATTTCCGAGTCCGATGGCGCCTCCGAACTGAGTCGGAACCACATCACCCGTGAATTCGGAATTTTCAGTGTAGAAGAAAATCTGCGCGCCTGTAAGACCATTGAGGCAGATTACTGCGTGCCTTCCTGCTCCGTTGCCCGAACCGCTCGCCGAAACGAGCACGTCCTTGACTCCGTCGCCGTTAAAGTCCTTATCGCATCTAACGCCTTCGATGTCACCGTCCGCATATGTAACAGAATCGCCCCACGCCCAGATCTGTCTTCCCGTCCTGCCTGAAAGCGTGTAAACCATCTCGTTGCCGCCCGCGCACCCGATTACGACGTCCTGTATTCCGTCTCCGTTAATGTCATCGCGCACCTGCATCGCGTCTTCCCAGGTTACCGAGCCTGTGTTATTGTTGTTATAACCGGTATTAAAAATCCATAGCATGTCGCCCGTTACGGAGGAGTTTCCGTTCCAGCAAGCAGTATAGTAATTTCCTGAAGATACAATAACGTCGTTAATTCCGTCGCCGTTCACGTCTCCTATCTGCTTCATCGCAACAGGCTGAAAGTCGTCGACGCTCGTGAACGGATTGTCGGGAGTATTCGCAGTCCACATTATATCGCCAAGCACTGTCAATGCCGCGTTTCCAGAACCGCTCAACGATATTTTCGCCGCAGGAAGATTAACCGAATTCGAATTTATCGTAAGCGTATCCGTGAACGTCGTGCCTGAATTCGGATTGAACCAGACTCTGAACGCTTTCGACATTTGCGGAGCAATTGTCTGCGGGAACTGGTTCATCACGGTATCAATACGGTATCTCGCTGTATTGCATACCATCGAAGTAATGTTAAGGTCGCTCTGTCCCTGATTGGTTACAGTAAAGTAATAGCCACACAGGGAATTAACGCGCCTCTGCTGGAAGTTATAGGAAGTTGCGGACAATCCGATATATCCTCCGTTGTAAACTCCCTTCCCCTTAAGCGTGACAGTCTTTACGGGAGTCAATATGTCGTTGCTCGCAATCTGCAATTGCCCCGATATCGAATCGAACGCTATAGGATTAAAAGTGATGGTGTAGTTCTTGTTCTGTCCGGGCTGTATAGTATCGGGTACGTTATTTTGTGTTATACCGAACCTCGGATTCGTGATTGTCTTGCCCGTGATAATAAGTTTCGAGCCGCCGGTGTTCGCGATGTTCAGAGTCTGATTTGCGGTAGTGCCGACGACTACATTTCCGAAATCTATAAGATTCGTCGAAGTCGAAATCACAGGATTGCTCGCGCCCGATAACATATATTTATAAAGAGTCCTTATGTTTCCCGTTCCGTAAGCAAGAAGGTACAGATTCTGTCCGTCCCAATGCATACCCCTCGGGTCGCAGTTCGTGCTTGGCGCCGGAAAAGAGAACAACGTATCGCCTACCGCTTTTCTGTACGCGTAAATTCTTTCCTCGTCGCCCTGAAAATTATCCGTTACGTAAAAAATTGTATCGCCTTTTACGGCTAAACCCTGAACCTGCCTGCCTCTTAGAGGAATCGTGTCAACGAGTTGCTTCGTGGCGATATTCATCTTATAGGCGTAAGCAAACGGATAGGTCGTATAATCGGGATAATAAGTCGCGAACCACAGGAAGTTCCCCGTAATGGTGAGTCCGCCTATACCCGCGGCGTACGTGCCGGTTATTATACTGTCAACCTTCACGCCCGCGGTATTTATTTTATAAAGTTTCGCGCCGTTTGTCGTATAGTCCTGCGCAATCCAGAATCCCGTTCCGTCCCAGGCAAGACCGTGATTAAACTTAAATGGTGTTGTGAGGCTGTCAAGAAATATTCCTGTTTTCGTAATCTTGTACAGCATCGTGAATGGATAATATGATGTATTATCGTAATCCGTTCCCGCCCAGAGCGTATCATTCTTCGCAGTAAGCCCCCACATTGAATTGTAAGGTGGATAATTCGCAAAAGGATACACTCCTACTATGGACTGGGAAAACAGATTGAATGAAAGCATTAAGAATAATGCCGTGAGTAGATACTTTTTCATTGTTATACAGTAAATTATCTAAAATGAAAATTAATCAATAAATTTCAAGATTGAAATGAAAAATATATTAGTTTAGCCCTTTAAATCAGGCGGTCTATATGTTAGAAATCATATACTGCGCCGAAACTTATGCGCATTACCTCGACCTGCTTCGATAAACCGTTCACGCAGGCGAAACTGAATTTCACGTCATTTAGTTTGTAACTGAATCCCGCGGTTACATTGTATTGTGAAAGACTCCCCTCTTGAATTTCCGGATAAACATCCGGTCTCATATCAAGTAAAGTGAACAAACCTCCGCGCAGAGTTAACTTTTCATCAGGTGAAAATTCCGCGCCAAAACGGACGTTATGACGGTCTTTGAATTTGTAATTCAACATAGAACCCGAACCGTCGTAAACTGATGTGTGTTCGAATCTGTACTCGCCTGATATTTTCAGTTTATCGTTGAGAAATCTCGCTTCCGCTCCCGCTCCTAATTTCCACGGGAAATATGCCACAGACTTATACGACGCGGTTTGTGTCGGATATTCTCGCTCAAGTTCCTGCTCGAATCCGGGTGTAAATGTCGCGCCAAGAGAAAAATCCTTTACCGGTGTAACCCTGATGCCGATATCCGGTACGAACTTTATATTGTTTGTTGATTCATCGAGTGCAGGATTTGGCATTTCGGGTATATAATGTACTTGTCTCGAGTGAAGAAGCATTAAATTGAGGTTGACTCCGAAATCAAACGCCTTGTAATGCCACGCGACGGGCACAGTAAGAGTATTAACAGTATAGGTTTGGTAATTGTCGTAATATTCCATTCCCGGATAACTGCGGCTTTTCCCAAAGTCAAGCATCCAGTTTCTCTCGTTCCTGATTATTACACCCGCGTGAAAATCTTTGCCAAGCCTGAAACCGAAACCCGCTGCGAATGCAGGATGAACCTGTATAATCTTAATGTCCGAACTCAGAATTTGGGACCATGGCAACGAGTTCTTCACATCGTACTCGAGGTATGCCTGATATTTCTTATCAAATTTCACGGAAGCAGGATTCAGCAGTCCCGACATTATGTTTCCTTCCGAAGCCGCGCCTGTGTATCCTTTGCCCGCGTTTTCAACCGGCTGGTAGTTAAGCGAGTAGAAATCCCAATAAGGATTTATTATGCTTTCGTGAATCTGCGCGGTTGCGCTTAAGTTGACGAGCATGACAGAAGAAAAGAATATAATTATAATTATGGTTTTCATTTCCTTTTTTTAAAATTAGAAATCGTAGATTACACCGAAATTAAACGCTTGATGGGAAACATCGGTTATCCTAATAACCGCGCTGTTCAGGTAAGCAAAATTAAATTTGAAATTTCTGTACCCGTATCCCGCGCCAAGCGTGAAGAAGTACTCGTCATCGAGTATCCTGTTATAGTACTTTATATCGCTCTTCAAAGCAAGTATTGTGAAGAAACCCGCCCTCAGAGTAAGATTCTTTTCGGGCTTATATTCCGCACCCAGATGAAAATTATGCCTGTCGTTGAATATTACTTCGTCGTCCCAACTGAACATATTATAGTCCGATAATTTCTCGAACCTGTAATCGAATAAAAAATTGAGGTTCTCATCCGGTATCCTGAATTCAGCCCCCGCGCCGAATCTCATCGGATAGAATATCTTAGAGTGCTGGGGATTTGATAAATTGGTTCCTGTGATTTCCACATCCTGTTCAACTTTCGGCGAAAAAACCAGTCCAAGTGAGAACGATTCATCAGGGTCTATGGCAATACCGATTTCCGGAAGAAAAGTATATTCGTTGGCCTCCCCATCTATAGTCGAAGTTTCACTACTATAGGAGTAATGATATTGAGTCATATTAAGGTTTATACCAAACCGCAGATACTTGTACCTGTAGTTTACGGGAAAGGATAAGGTATGATTTACGAAATTGTATGTCCTATATGAATCGGTAATAATATGGTATCCCCTGTCGTTTCGGTATAGAACACCGAGATGCAGATCCTTAATAGGACTGTATCCGAACCCCGCGGAAAAGAGAGGCTGGAATTGCTTGAAACCGGGCAGATTGTCAGGCACTGATTTGAAATTGTATTCCGCATAAATTTGATGCTTGTCGAAATCTGGGGACGCGGGATTCAATGCCGATGACAAAAGGCTTCCTTTCGAACCTATGCCCGTGAAACCCCTTCCGGCGTTTTCAGCGGACTGAAAATTCAACGAGTAATGGTCGTAAAGTGTCGCAAGCAAACTCCCGTTTGTTGTCTGCGGATATGCAATTCCAAAGAGTAAAAACAAGAGACTAACCGTAAGAAGTGTTTTTTTC
>DATMXZ010000087.1:0-12917 GCA_035561235.1 Ignavibacteria bacterium | reverse complement strand
AATTTTGGGTAAATTTATTGTTACAATATTTCAGGAAGACGCATTATATTGAAGTTTTACAGAGAAAAGCAGAATATTTTAAAAATCACAGGTACCGACAAACAGGATTTTCTTCACAGGACATCCACGAATGATTTCAGCGGTTTCGGCGCCTGCGATTCCATGAGAACGGTTTTCACAAATGAGAAAGGCAGAATAGTCGATTTTTCGCTCGTCGCGTCAAAAGACGGGATTTTTTACATATTTTGTACTAAGGGAAATGAAACTGCTTTAACGGATTTCTTTAATAAATACATCGTTACAGAAGATATACGGGTTGAAACGCAGGTCAGGGAGACGCCCATATTTTATATCGATAGTAAGGACAGTAAGAATTTTTTATTCGAACGCGGTGAGAACGATTCTGTTTCCGAAGTTGAAGGGAACATTTTTGTAAAAGACGTTTACGGTTTTGAAAAGACTTTTGTTCTTATGAATAATCAGGAATCTGATTTTTTAAGACTTCTGATGGCTGAAAACGAAGAAGTACCTGAAGAAGAATTCGGTCTATTCGCATTAAGAAACCGGTTTCTTTACAGCAGCCGTGAGTTTAACGCAAGCGTTAACCCGCTTGAATGCGGATTGCAAGATTTCATTTCGTTCTCAAAGGGCTGTTATATCGGACAGGAAGTAATTTCGAGGCTCGACACTCAGAACAAGGTACAGAAGGAAATTTTCGGATTCTCGTGTGAAATCCGTCTTGAGCCGGGAGACAAAATATATGCGGCAGCCGATGACAAGGAAGAAGAATGCGGATATATATCATCCGTATTTAGTACCGGCAGCGGATGTGAAGGTGCGGGTTTTCTGAAAAAAATATTTACGGAAGGCGGAAAGACATTTTATACAAAGCGAAACGGAATTCAAGAAATAGACATTAACAAATTTTCTAAATTATAAATAATTATCATGTCAGCAAAAATAAAAGAATTGTTAGGCAAAGAGAATGAATCTCTGCTCACGCACAAATGCACAACCATACCGAAAGAAGCGCTCCACCTGCCGGGCAGCGATTTCGTTGACAGAGTCTGGAAAGATTCTGACAGGTCGCCGAACGTGCTCAGGAACATGCAGTTAATATTCAACACGGGCAGGCTTGGCGGCTCGGGTTACATGTCGATACTTCCCGTCGATCAGGGAATTGAGCATTCAGCGGGCGCGTCATTCGCACCGGAGCCCATATATTTCGACCCTGAAAACATAGTTAAACTTGCAATCGAAGGCGGATGCAACGCGGTAGCGTCGACACTCGGAGTGCTCGGCACGGTTTCAAGAAAATACGCCCACAAGATTCCTTTCATTCTGAAAGTAAATCATAACGAATTTCTTTCATATCCGAACAAGTACGACCAGATAATGTTCGCGAGCATCGACCAGGCTTTTGATATGGGCGCTGTAGCGGTCGGGGCTACGATTTACTTCGGCTCAGACGAATCGGCAAGGCAGATTCAGGAAGTATCCGAGGCGTTTGAATACGCTCACGAATTAGGACTCGTCACGATATTATGGTGTTACCTGAGGAATTCTGCATTTAACGTCAAAGGCGACAAGGATTATCACGTTTCCGCGGACCTGACAGGACAGGCGAATCATCTCGGCGTGACAATCGAAGCGGACATAATCAAGCAGAAACTTCCGGAAAACAACGGCGGTTACAACGCTCTCAAATTCGGAAAGACTCACAAATCCGTTTACGAAAAACTATCATCCGACAATCCGATAGACCTTACGAGATATCAGGTCGCGAATTGCTACATGGGAAGAGCGGGATTAATCAATTCGGGCGGCGCATCGACGGGCAAAGGCGAATCCGACCTTCAGGAAGCAGTGAAGACAGCAGTAGTAAACAAGAGAGCGGGCGGAATGGGTCTCATCTCGGGAAGGAAAGCGTTCCAGAAACCGATGAAGGACGGCGTCATGCTCCTCAACGCGATTCAGGACGTATATCTTGACAAAGAAATAACAATCGCATAAATCAAACACTATAAAAATGAACAAACCCAAAAAAGTCGCTTTAAGAAAGCACAGGAAAACGAAAGTTAAAGTAAAAGCAGTAAAAAGAGAAATGCTAAAGAACAAGAAAAAAGCATAAGTTCATATCAAACACACAATAATAAGGGGGATTCTATCCCCCTTATTTCATACAGGATTATTTCTTGAAAAAACTATCGATAATATTATTCCTGATATTCACGACATCGTTCACACCGATTGCGGCAAAGTTCACGGTTGAGGAGATTTCTCCGCTCAGTCTGGCTTTTCTGAGGTTCGGTATCGCAGCGCTACTTTTGAACGTTGTTTTTCATTACAGAAAATTGAACTACAGGATAGACCGTTCGGACGTGCTCATGTTTCTATGGCTCGGAGCGCTCGTAATTCCGATAAATCAGTTTTTCTTTTTGAACGGGGTTAAACTTTCGTTCGCGTCTCACTCCGGCGTAACGTACGCGTGCACGCCGCTTTTCGCTTACCTGATTTCAATCGGTATGGATCATGAGAAGTTCAATTTCCGCAGACTTATACCGATTCTTATGACGATAGTCGGGATATTTTTCGTATTCTACGACAGTCTGATTAAGACCAGAGTAACTGAAAGCAACGTTATTCTCGGCGACGTACTGCTTGTATTCGCAGTGCTGTCCTGGGCGGCGTACATATCAATGAACAGAAACGTAGTAAGAAAATACGGCGCGCTTAAATCGTCGACAATCGCGTTCACTATTGGAATTCTGATGTACATTCCGATATTTGTTTTTGACGCACACAATCTTGACTTAGGGAAACTGACGGCAGCGGGAATGCTGGGTTTCTTTCATTTATCGATACTCGTATCTTTCGCGGGATATTTTGTAACAACATATTCGATAAAATACATTAGTATAACGGAACTTACAACATCGACAAACGTATCCCCGATAGTAACGATTGTTTTTTCGTGGATTTTATTAAACGAAGAAATCTCGTATTTTTTCGTGATAGGAGCGGCAATAACGATCCTAGGTGTTTTTCTGTCGCAGTGCAAGCCGAAAGAAAGAACAGGAGGAATCATAAATTGATATGGTATCAACAACGGAAGAAATAAACAGAAAGAAAATTAACGTAGCAAACATCTCGATGCTTGCCGCGATAGGTATCGTGCTGATAAAATTATTCGCGACGATAATCAGCGGAAGCATAGGCGTGCTTTCGGAATTGTTTCATTCATCGACCGACCTGATAGCGACTGTTGTTACGATTCTTTCGATTAGGTTTTCAACGAAACCGCCGGACAAAGATCACAATTACGGACACGACAAGATTGAGAGTTTCTCTGCCCTCTTTCAGGTTGCAATTCTCGTATTAATGTGCGCATACCTGATTTACGAGTCAATTGACAGGATAATAAATCCCGTTGAAATACATCTCAATGTTTTTGTGTTCTCCGCAATCCTAATCTGCATATTCATAGATTATCACAGGTCGCGCGCTTTAAGCAAAGTAGCAAAGGAAACGAACTCGCAGGCGCTTGAAGCCGATTCGCTCCACTTCGCGTCGGATATTTACAGTTCGGCGGTAGTGCTTGTCGGAATGATTTTCACTTCGTTTAAGATATCTAATCTTGCGGACCCCATAAGCGCGATAATAGTATCCATTATAATTATTTATACAACACTGAGTCTGTCAAGAAAAGCAATAAGTTCGCTTCTTGACAGGGTACCTGACGGAGTTGAAGACGAGATACGGCGGAGAATCGCTTCGATCAAAGGAATCGAAGGGATAAAAACGCTCAGGCTGAGAGGAAGCAGCAATAAGGTATTCGTCGATATGGTCATAAACATAGGCAGGACAAAATCGTTTTCAATGATGCACGAATTGACCGACGCTGCAGAAAAGAGCATTAAGGAAATCGCGGACAACATCGACATAGTAATACACTCGGAACCCGTCGAGACTGACAGCGAGACTCTCAACGAAAAAATCAGGATGGTAGTAAACGACGGCGGATTCAAGTGCCACGACATTTTTTCTCACAGAATAAACGGAGAGATATTTACGGAACTGCACGTTGAAATCGAGAACACGAACGATTTGATAAAAGCGCATGACGTAATTTCCGAACTCGAGGACAGGATTCTTGACAGAATACCGATAATAAAGAAAGTCAAGATTCATCTTGACGAGCCAAGCGAGATACTTTTCGACACGATAGACATAACCGAAATGTCGAATGACCTCGTGGCACAGATACACAGGCTACTTCAGGACGAGAAGAAAATCGAGGATTACGGCGACATCAAGGTAGTAAATTCCGCGGGTAAGATTCGCGTATCTCTCAACTGCACTTTCAGGAATGAATATTCATTCGATGAGGTACACGATGTGGTAACGATTTTGGAAAGCAAGTTGTACCTGCACCTCAAGGAATCTTATCCGAATTTAAGCAACGTGATAATTCACGCTGAACCTACAAACATAGAATCATGAAGAATTTAATCAAAGCGGGAATAATCGGATGCGGTCACCTCGGAAAACTGCATCTTAAGAATATCAAGGAAATCGAGCAAAGGAATCAACTTGTAAAACTCGAGGGACTTCACGATACTGACACGGAAATGCTGAGAAACTTATCTCAGGAATCCGGCGTGAGATATTACGAAAGGCTTGATGATATGCTAAACGACGTTAACGCAGTGTTCATCGTCACACCTACAACGACACATTTTAGCATTGCCGAGAAAACCATATCGGCGGGAATACACACATTCATTGAAAAGCCAGTTACCGAAACGGTAGAAGAGGCGGCGGGACTCGAAAGGATAAAAAAAGCGGGAACGATAGTACAGGTCGGGCATATAGAAAGATTCAATCCGGCGATTTTGTCGGTCGAAAAATACACTCTGGCTCCCCTGTTTATCGAGACCCACAGGCTTGCGCAGTTCAATCCGAGGGGAACGGACGTATCAGTTATCAAGGACCTGATGATTCACGACATAGATATAATTCTAAATCTTGTCAAGTCGGGCGTGAGAAATATCGAGGCGAACGGCGTTGGTGTTTTAACTGACACGATAGATATTGCCAACTCGAGAATTAATTTTGAGAACGGATGCGTCGCGAACATAACAGCATCAAGAATATCGCTTAAGAAAATGAGGAAGATGCGGATTTTCCAGAAGAACGCGTATGTATCGATTGATTTTCTGAACAACACATCAGAAGTATTCAGGCTTTCCGAAGACACAGAGTCAAACATTTTTTCGGTCCCTGTAAATTTAAACGGGAGGGATTACAAGATTGCATACGACAAACCAGTCGTTGACATAACAAACGCGATGAAATACGAAGAAGAATTGTTTTTCAACAGCATCATGCATAATCAGGAACCCGAGGTATCTCTAAGGGACGGGAAAATAGCGCTTGAAATCGCTGCGAAAATAATTGATAAAATCGAGTCGAACATGGGACTTTTAAAATAGTTGAAGAAAAAACACGAAAATATTGTTTTCAAAAACGAACTGATATTCAAACTCACCGAATACGCGTTACAATCAAACACGGATGCGTATATCGTAGGCGGTTTCATACGAGACAGCCTGCTCGGACTCGAACTGAAGGGGCTTGACCTTGACGTGATGGTAATAGGCGACGCCGTGAAATTCGCCGAGGGGTTCGCAAAGGTATGTAAGAGTAAACTCGCCGCGGTTTACAAGAAATTCGGAACAGCGCTTCTTAACATCGACGGGAATAAGATTGAGTTCGCTTCTTCGAGAAAAGAAAGTTACACCAGGGATTCAAGGAAACCCGCAGTCAGCAAAGGAACGCTCGAAGAAGATTTATCGAGGCGGGATTTTACGATTAACGCGCTTGCCGTATCACTGGGAAAACCGGATGAGGTCATAGACTTGTTCGGAGGAATAAACGACATCAAGAAAAAAATAATAAAAACTCCTCTCGACCCCGACAAGACCTTTTTCGACGATCCCCTGAGAATACTGCGGGCGATAAGGTTCGCGTCCAAACTCGATTTCGGAATCGAAGAAAAGACTTTCGATGCTATCTGCGAAAACAGAGAACGTTTAAAAGAAGATGTCGTCTCGCAAGAGAGAATAACGACTGAATTTCTTAAGATTCTCGAATCTCCGAAGCCCTCCGTAGGACTTAACTTAATGTACCTTACGGGAATAATGGACATAGTATTTCCGGAGATGTCGAAAACCGCCGGAGTAGAGCAGAGAAGCGATTATCACCACAAGGATGTATTTTACCATACGCTTGAAGTGGTCGACAACATTTCGCAGTCAACGGACAACGTATGGCTCAGATTCGCCGCGCTGACCCACGATATCGCCAAGCCGAAGACAAAGAAGTTCATCGAAGGCACGGGCTGGACGTTTCACGGACACGAAGAACTCGGTGCAAGAATGATGAAGAAAATTTTCGAGAGAATGCGTCTGCCTTTCGACAGGATAAATTATGTAGAGAAACTAATAAGACTCCATCTCCGTCCGGCAGCGCTCGCGAATCAGGACGCAACGGACTCTGCCATAAGGCGGCTCGCCGCGGAAGCGGGAGAGGAACTCGAAGACCTGCTCAAACTCTGCCGAGCGGATATAACATCGAAGAATCTCGCGAAAGTCAGGAAATACATGAGCAACTTCTCCTTCGTTGAGAAAAGAATTCTTGAAGTTCAGGAGAAAGATAATCTCAGGAATTTCCAGTCACCTGTCCGTGGAGATGAAATAATGAAAATCTGCGGGCTAGAGCCGTCGAAGCCAGTGGGAATTCTAAAGACAAAAATTGAAGAAGCGATACTCGACGGCATCATACCGAACACGTACGATGCCGCGCTTGAATATCTTTATAAAATCAAGGACGAAACAATTGCCGGATTGAAGGAAAAAGATACTAAAGAATCTTTTTAAACAAAGCAAGAATCCCCTGTTTCCAGGCTATCCTGTGAGTAACGCCTGTCCCCTTGGCAATATGATGTTTGTTTTCAAGATACCACTGATACGAGCGAATCAGCGCATCCGCGTTAGAAAATTTCGGATTCCATCCGAGTGTTTTCCGTGCTTTCTCAATCGACACGAATGAATCTGTATCCGCCGTACCGTATATCCATTTGTAGAGCGGAGAAAGGTTCAGGATTTCGAAGAATCTTAAAACGGGTTTTATAAGCCATGCGGGAGTTCCCATTACCCGCGAACCTGTTTTCGCGTATTCGCACATCGCGCCTACGTCTTCCTTCACTGTCTTGAATTCAGCAGCGCCTACGTTAAAAGTATCGTTAATTTTTTCGGCGGGCAAAGTCGCGCATAAGTTTATGGCATCGACAAGGTCATCGACTTCAAACAATTGATAACGGTTTTTTCCGTTGCCGATAATCGGAATTTTTGCTCCCGACTCAACCCAGTCATAAAGTATCTGGAACACACCGAGTCTCGCGGTTCCGATGAAACTTTTAGGTCTGAGTATGCATACATCAAGCCCTTTCTTTCTATACTCCTCACAAACTTCTTCCGCCATTATCTTGCTTTCCCCGTAAGGACCAACGCCAACCCGGGCATTCGTTTCGTAAAGCGGATGTTCTTTTGGCACGCCGTAAACGGAAGTTGAAGAAATAAAAATAAGTCTTCCGACCTTATTCTTAAGACAGGCCTCGCAGACATTGCGCATACCTTCGACGTTCGTCTCAAAAATATCTTTTTTCTTCCAAAGAGGAAGAGCCGCGGCGCAGTGGATTACCACTTCCGCGTCCTTCGTTATTTCATCCATCATCGACGGCACTCTAACATCGCCGTAGATGCAGTTTATATCGGGATTATAATCTTCTTTAGGAAATTCCGCGATGTCGAAAAAAACCGATTCGGCGGGTTTTGTAATTTCGTGTATCTTCGTTCCTATGTGGTATCCGAGAAATCCGGCACCTCCTGTTACAACTACTTTCATATGATTGTTATTGTTTTAATAATTTCCAAAAACTTTTATTACGCTCTCCCTTACAGCGTTAAGCCTGTTCTCCGCGAGTTCGAAAATAACTCCCGCAACTTCTTCGGGACTCACCCAATTCTTTATCTCCTCAGCGCTTCCCCATTCGCGGTTAGCGGGGGTATCGATAACTGAAGGAATCACCGTATTTGCGCGTATCCCGTCGCGTTTGTATTCTTTTGATATCGTGTTCATCAGCGAAATAAGCGCGGATTTAGAAACTGAATACGCGAGTCTTCCGGGAGCAGGTTCGAGACCCGCCATCGCACCGACCGATACTATTCTGCCTTTACTATTCGGAATCATTTTTTTAAGAACGGATTTCGAGAAATGCAACGCGGTTAAAAAATTCAGGTTAAACCATTTATTAAATTCTATCGATTCGATGTCCGCGGTATTGACGGAGGGGTGAATTCCGCCTACAGTATTTACCAGCACATCTATGCGTCCTTTTTCGAGACCCGAGACTTTTTCAATAAACTCGTTCACTGACGTTTCATCGAGCGCATCGCATTCGAAGGCGTAAATTTTTCTCAGAGTAAATTCGGAATTCTCATCGAGCGAACTGTCGAATACCTGCATGAATTTCTTTAATGAAGTGACGGGGATATACACTTTATAGCCTTCGGCGCAGAATTTTTCAACAACGTATTTTCCAAGCGCGCCTGTTCCTCCTGTCACTATTGCTGTTTTAACTTTCACGGAAGACATATTTTCCCCAGTTTAACATTTTTTGCTGCTCCCGTGACGGATAAAACATTTGACGGAATTCCGTTCAGGGTTTCATTTGCGAGGACTGCAAAGAGTACCGCTTCTTTGTTCGAAGAGTTTATCCCGTTTTCATCGAGGATTTTAACATCAGCGGTTTTTACTAATGATTCAAGCGCGGACAGTATGATTTTATTTTTTGAGCCTCCGCCGCTGACTAATAGTTCAAGCCTTCCCTTCGGCATTATAAACTTTTTAATATTTTCGGAAATCGTAAACGCAGTATAAAAAGTAAACGTCCGCAGGACATCCTCGGGCTTTGTTTTTCTGAATTTCTTCAATATTCCATCGACGAATGCGGAGCCGTAATATTCGCGTCCGGTAGATTTCGGAGGCTTGCTATTATAATACGTATCTCTCCTTTTTATTTCATAAAAGAGCGAGTCGTTCATCATACCTTTAAGAGCGAGGGTGCAGTCCCTGTCATAATTTCTGGAAAATAATTTCCGAGCGATATAGTCAATCATCATATTACCCGGACCCGTATCGAATGCGACAACGTCATTTAATTTGCAATTCTTTTTCAGATACGTTAAATTCGCGATACCGCCGATATTGAGAAGTACTCTGTTTTTTTTACCGTTTCTGAACAATACATAATCGAGATAAGGAACAAGCGGAGCTCCGCCTCCCCCTGCGGCTACATCCGCCGTCCTGAAATCGCCGACCGTTAATATTCCGGTGCAATTAGCTATCACGGACGGGTCGCCTATCTGTAGAGTGGATTTAACCGAATAACCGAACAGTTTATCATTCGCAGGAAGATGGTGAACGGTTTGCCCGTGTGAGCCGATGAAATCGATTTCCTTATTTTTTATATTCCTATCTTTAAGGAACCTGTTAATTTTCGACGCGTAAAGGTTGCCTAAAAGAAAATTCATCCTGCATAAGTTGTCAACCGTACCCCGTCCAGAGGCGCTGTTTTCGAGAATAAAACTCCTGATTCTCTGCGGAATCGTATATTCCTGATAATCAATCACATCGACTTTCAATGAAGATGCAGAGCCGTGGATGCCTGCAAGCACAATATCCACGGCGTCCACGGACGTCCCCGAAAGCACTCCAATGGCGGTTTTATATCCTTTTTTCCTGATTCCGTCGAGTTTTTTCATATTTTCAGCATAAATATACCTCTTAAGAAACTTATATTCTATGAAGATAAAATGTAACAAATCAGTGTAATTGAAGTATAATAATTAGACAGGATAAATGAAAAGATAATTTAACATTATGGAATTATGTCATTTATTTTGAATTAATTTTTTGGGATTTTTCAGGAATTAAAATTTAAAGATGGACGAATTCACAATAACCGAAAAAAAATCAGGTGATTTAATCATACTGAATTTGAACGGATTTCTGGATGCCCATACTTCATCTGTTCTCGAAAAAAAATTCGAAGAACTGCTGTCTAAAAATTTATACAAGGTAGTAGTAAATTTTTCGGGATTGTCATACATAAGCAGCGCGGGTCTAGGAGTATTCATGGCGTACATAGAAACGTTAAGGAGCAATTCGGGTGACATCAAATTGTCGAACATGAGCGATAAGATTTACAATATTTTCGACATGCTCGGTTTCCCGATTCTGTTCAACATAACGAAAGACGAAAGCGAAGCAATCGTAAAGTTTAACGAAACTGTCTGACATTTTGAGCGGAAAAGATAAAATATTGATAAAGAGTTCCACGGGCAATCTACATCTGGTGAGAGATTTCGTTGAGAAGAAAGCGGCAGAGATGAACATTGCCCAGAGCGTAATCAATCAGATAATAATATCCGTTGATGAAGCGTGCACTAACGTAATAAAGCATACGCATAAGTACAATGACCATAACGAGATTGAGATTGAAATCGAATTCAGAAACAATCAGTTTATCGTAACGCTCAAGTACGAGGGTGAGGCATTCGATCCTACGAAGAAAGAGACTCCCGACATGAAGGAATATTTCAAGAAGTTCAAGATTGGAGGGCTGGGCATTCCGATAATGAAAAAATCGATGGATAAAATCGAATTCAAGCATACAAAGCCGAATAACAACTCGCTAAAACTCATCAAAGTAATCTAAGTCTGTTTTTTTACATTCCGTTTTTTAGTAATTTACCGCATGGAAGATACAATTAACAAACAACTCGAACTAAACTCACTGATTGAATTCTCTCAGTTGATAAACACTAAACTTGAACTTGAGTTCATACTGGGCAATATTCTCCTGAGTATAATGGGCAAGATGATGATAACCAAGGGGGCGCTTCTTATCAAGACCGATTCGAAGAATGCTTCGAGCAATGAATTCGCGGTGAAAACGGTTAAAGGCTTGAGTCAGGATTTACACGGGACAACAGTAAAGGTTAATCTTCCGAAAGAGCCGATATTCGAGATAGACCAGATTGAAGCCTGTGAATTTCTTGACAGGATAAGAGTCAGATTTTTCTTTAAGATATACTTTGTTGACAAGTTGATAGGCATTCTGTGTCTCGGCGAAAAACTGACACGTCAGAGCCTAAGCAAGAGCGAAATTCTTTTCATAGAAACGATGCTTAACCTGTCGTCTCCGACAATTGAGAACTCGATACGCTTCGAGGAAATAAAAAAACTGAATCTGAATCTCAGTTCGCAGATACAGCATCTCAGGACGCTGTTCGAACTAAGCAAGGAGTTCAACACGAATTTTCAGGACAGGAGTAAGATTCTCCGCCTTTTAAAATACTCGCTACTTGGCAATTTCGGCATCAAGGATTACATCATTTTTTCCAAATTCCGTTCTGACAGGTTTTACATACTGGAAGCGGGCAAGGAATTCGCGCTCGACGACGATTACATCGCGCATCTTGAGCAGATAAAAGAGCCGGAGATTCTCGATGAAGCGCAGAACAATCCTTTCAAGCAGTTCATGAAGGATTCGGGCTACAGGCTGCTACTGCCGATTACAACCGGAAGTTCCGTAGACACAATAGTCTGTCTCGGAGAGAAACTTAACAAATCGGAATATACAATAACAGACATTCAGTTTCTCGAATCGCTTATCAATTTATCCATTATTTCTCTTGACAACACCGTACTCTTCAACGAATACATCGACAAGCAGAAGATAGAGAACGAACTCAGGATAGCGCGCGACATACAAAGGGCGCTTCTTCCCGACGTCCTTCCCGAAATTAAGGGATACAGCGTCAGCGGGTGCAACATACCTGCAATGCAGGTCGGCGGGGACTATTTTGACATCATAAAACTCAGCGAAACAAAGTTCTGTTTCGTGATAGCCGATGTTTCGGGGAAAGGGACTCCCGCATCGCTGCTTATGGCGAACATACAGTCGGCAGTGCACTCGTTTCTAAAATTCTACAATGATGATTTCTGCTTCGAAGAATCGACGCAGAAAATCAACGAACTGATTTTCGCAAACACGAATTCCGAGAAATTCATTACTTTCTTCTGGGGCATTCTCGACATACAAAATAATACTTTTAAATATATAAACGCGGGACACAATTATCCATATCTAATAAAAAAGGATGAAATTATAAGTCTCGATAAGGGCGGATTAATTCTCGGAGTACTTGACAGCGGTCCAGATTATATTTCCGAGACTATCAGGATTGATGAAAACGACGTGCTTGTAATGTACACGGACGGAGCGTCCGAAGCGAGGAACAAATTAAAAGAAGAATACGGAGAAGAAAAGATAAAAGAGGTCGTAACAAATAACAGGAAACTCGATTCATCGGGCATTCAGAAAAAACTACTTGACGATATCGAAAAATTCACGGAAGGCGAAACACAATATGACGACATAACATTGATCTTACTGAAGAAGAAATCTTGATGAAAAAATTCGGGGAAAAAAAAACTCCGCGAAAGCGGAGTTTCAATATCATAAATTTCCTTATCTGCTAATACTTGGACCCTTCGCTGACGAAAGGAAGAAAAGCGAGATGTCTTGCCCTCTTGACCGCAGTCGTGAGTTTTCTCTGCATCTTTGCAGTGGCTCCTGTAATTCTGGCAGGAAGCAATTTCCCCTGCTCGTTGAGGAACCTTGTCAGCAATTTGACATCGCGGAAATCAATAAAACTATCGATACCTCTTTCTTTGAAGGGGTCTCTTCTTTTCTGAGCATTCGATTTCTTAGCAGCGATCTGCTG
>DATMXZ010000086.1:0-4695 GCA_035561235.1 Ignavibacteria bacterium | reverse complement strand
TCGCTGCCAGATACTGCTAAGTTTGCATCCAGATCCTGAGAAACAAATCACGATTACATAAAATAGCAAAATTATATAAAAAAATTTAAACCGGATTTACCGTAACAAAATAAAAAAATTTCTTGAAAGGAAACACAATGGAAAAAGGTACTGTTAAATGGTTCAACGCTTCAAAAGGCTTTGGATTTATCACCGTAGAAGGCAAAAAAGATGTATTCGTACACTTCAAAGCCATTAACGGCGAAGGTTACAAATCGTTAAACGAAGGAGATACAGTCGAATTCGAGATTGAAGACGGACCAAAAGGACCTCAGGCTGCTAACGTGACAAAAGTTTAATTTGTAGATAACAAGTATAGAATTTGTATCACTGGAAGCAAAGGACCGGCGCGAAGCCGGTCCTTTTTTTATTGATGTATATGAATAACTTTTTGTTACTTGATAAGAAGCATCTTCTTTGTTTCGATATAACCGTTCACGTTGAGCCTGTAGAAATAAGCGCCGCTTGACAGATGCGAAGCGTTGAACTCAACCGTATAATTGCCGGCGTTCTTCACGTCATTGACGAGCGAGGCAATTTCTCTTCCAAGCGCGTCATAAACTTTCAGAGAAACGTGTCCGTTTTTCGGAATGCTGAAATTAATTTTAGTTACGGGGTTGAACGGGTTCGGATAATTCTGAGAAAGTTTGTAATCTTTCGGCAATTGAGAGATTACAGGGTTCACGGAAGTCACATAACCGAGGTTCGCGTTCCAGGTAGCGGCGATTTCAGCGGAATCGAGCGCTCTCTTATAGAATCTGAATTCATCCATTTTTCCTTCGAGGCCTGCAGATGAACTGTAGCCGCCGACGCTGAATCCCGTGCCCGCCGTGAAGTTAAACGGAGTTTGCGAGACTGTATTAATGAGCGAGCCGTTTTTATAGACCTTAACGTTTGAAGCAGCAGAATCATATACTATATGAATCACATTCGGTCCGGGGAAAATACCGTTTATCTGAACGTCCGTAACGCCCGTGCCTCTTAGGACTGCGCCTCCAGTAGGAGCGACACCACCCACGAAGCAGCGGAATGAATGACCGGCGTCACCGAACAGATATCTTGTTGTCGAAGGAGTCACGAGGTTGCTGAGCCACATACTGATAGTGAAACTGCTGGTTCCTGTCGTAAGGCTGTATCCCGTTACGATTTTTGCGCTTGCCGTTGCCGTGCCCGCGAGGCAACTGTCGAACTGACCGCCGTCGGTAAGGGTAAGGCTTGTAAGTGTTGGATTCAAAGTACCCGCGCCCGGAACCGCGTAGTTATGAATCGACGTGGTTGTCGGGTTATTGAGGAATTTGTAATAAAGCAGGTCAGGCAGAGTGTATGTCGGTGTCGCGTTTTCCACGTCGAAACCGATATTAACGGTTGCAGCGTCGCCGCTGTTATAAGGAGCGAACGGACAGCCGCCGACAGACCAGACTCTTCTGATGCCGGACGTTGTAGAATTGTAAACCGAGCCGCCTGAGCCTGTAGCGCCGCACTGACCGACGAACAGCACTAGGCTCTTAGTCGGGTCATAGTTGAAAGCGTGGTCGAGAGTAACGCTTGTCCATTGACCTACGGCGTGGGTTAAGGTTGTTGATGCTGCATAATAAACCGTATCGAAAGTACCCGAATAAAATGCGCCCGATACGAGATTTGTAATTGTATCCTGAGCCATTAAAATCCGAAGGTCAGTATAAGTTCTTGTTCCCGCACCTGAGTGGCGGAAATAAACTTTTGTTATTTTCATTCCTGCAGGAAGGGGAGTAGGCTGATTGAACTCTCCTGCCAGAAAGAGTGAATTAACGGCTTTACCGCCGGCGACATTAAACGGAAATGAATTACTTGTAGTACCTGTGTTAAGATTGTAATACATAGGCGTTTGTGCCATTAGATTCAGGAGTGACCCAAAAAGTAGGAAGAGCATTAAAAGGTATAACTTTTTCATTTTTTTACCTTTCATTTTAGTTTGATAATACTGATTTGCGATAGATAAGCATTTTTGAAAGAATATACAAAAAAATCAAGTCACTAAAACAGTTAACAAACATTTTTAAGAAATTTCCTGATTAGATAAAGAAGAAAGTCCGGTTTAATATCAAATACAATTCTCCTGTTCGAAACAACTTATCGCTTCGAAAGTTGTCAATGAAGAAGCGCGTTAAATTATTTATATGCGTGTCACACAAGAATTCCGTTGCCGGAAAAAATTGACATTATTTCATTGTGTTAAATGAATAATAATATTACTATATTAACGTATTACTATTTATTTTTCACGGGAGGAAAAATGAAGAAAGTAGCAATCTCACTCGTTTTGATTTTCACGGCATACTATTCATTTCTTGTATCAAATTCCGATGCGCAGTGGAAGCAGATTGACAAATCCAAAGGACAATCATTAAATAATGGCGGCAGGTATTCCGAAGCCAAATTTCTTATTGACACCATAGCGTTAAAATATTTTCCACTCGCCGTCGGCAATGTATATAAATATCATTTCGGGTCTTCATCGGGATACCAATACAATTATAAACTGCGAATATTAAAAGATACGATAATAAGTTCAAGAAGATATTTCGTAGCAAGCAATTATTTCCCCGGTTCTATCGGACAGATTCTTCGACTGGATTCGAACTCGGGAAATTTGTACGTAAGAAGCAATTCGGGTTATTGTTCTTACAGTCCATTTGAGGAATTAACGGACAGTCTTCGCGCGAGAAGGGGCGACTCGACATTAGTATGCACAAGTTTTGTCCCAAAGCATTATTGCATCGATACCGGATATTCAACGCTCTTCGGAATGCAAATAAAAGGTAAAACATATAAGCGGAAAACAACTGAGACAACGACAACGGTCACATACGGAATGAATTTCGGCATTCTGTTCGCGACGTATTCCGATTTCTGGGGATTGGCAAGTGAATCATTGCTTGGATGCTACGTTAACGGTGTCTTGTACGGCGACACGGTACTGACTGATGTAGAAAATATATCTTCCGAAATTCCTTCGTCGTATGCTTTGAGTCAGAACTATCCAAATCCGTTCAATCAAACTTCAATCTTCAAATTTCAATGTTCAATGAAAGGTCACGTGAATGTTTCGGTTTATGACATAGCCGGCAGGGAAGTGCGGACGCTGGTGAACGAAACACTGCAGCCGGGGACGTACGAAGTAAGGTTCGACGGCTCGGGTCTAAACAGCGGCGTGTATTTCGTGAGGATGACGGCAGGGGATTTTACGGAGACGAGGAAGACGGTTCTTTTAAAATAATGAAGCGGTCTTTTTGTGACTATAAGGCAACGGAAATTAATTCCAAATATTTTTGAGTCGAAACAAATAAATTAACTATTACTTGTTATGAAAAAATCAGTAGTACTAATTTTGTTGTTTTTTGCTGCATTGTCAAATTGTTATTCCCAATCGGGATGGACAAAAATTTATGCCTGTGATAATCTGGGAATTGGAGTTCATTTTTTTAATCAGAGCACAGGTTATCTGATTAATCAAAGAAACGTCTTTAAATCCACAAACAGCGGTACAAACTGGTCTAGTGCATTAACCCTGACCGCCACTTATAACGTCAGCAGCGGTTTTTATTTTGACGAGAACAACTATATTTTAACCGGATGGGATAATAGCCACATATTCGGATGGATTGGTGTTTGCAAAAACGGCGTCAGAACTGATAGTTATCTAAGTCCGATATTATCCAATTTAGGCATTACTACGACTCATTGGATAAATATTGATGTCGGCTATGCAGGCGGTACCGATTTGGGCTCTTCAAGTTATATTGGCAGAGCATTCAGAACAACTAACGGAGGGGCGAACTGGATAGAAATAACTCCATCCGGAAGCCTGTATATAAATTGCATAAAGTTTCTGAATGCTAACACGGGTTTTATTATTAACCCGTTTTTAAAGAAGACCACTAATATGGGCGCTAACTGGATTGCAATCAACGATACAAGCGGATTGGATATGCATATTGTAAATTCAGATACTGTATACATTTGCGGATACGGCGGAAGGGTTAATATATCGACTAACGGCGGAATGACGTGGGCTGCGCGAAACGCGGGTGTCAATTTTGACATAAACAGAATAAAATTTATTAATTCCAAAACCGGCTGGATATGCGGAAGCAACGGGACTATAATGAGAACTTCCAATGCGGGCGTTAACTGGCAGATGCAATTGTCCGCAGGTACGGCTTTTCTTTTAAGGGACATATATGTCTTAAATCAGAATTTTCTATGGGCATCGGGTGATTCAGGAACTGTCAGGGGTGTTGTTTTCAAAACGTCAACAGGCGGCTCGTCGTTTGTAAATAGTATTCCAGGAAATATTCCATCGAATTATAAATTATTCCAGAACTACCCGAACCCGTTTAATCAAACTTCAATATTCAAATTTCAATGTTCAATGAAAGGTCACGTGAATGTTTCGGTTTATGATATAACCGGCAGGGAAGTGCGGACGTTGGTGAACGAAACGCTGCAGCCGGGAACGTATGAAGTTCGGTTCGACGGCTCCGAACTGAACAGCGGTGTGTATTTTTATAAATTTACAATAAATGATTTCCAAGAAATAAGAAAAATGGTAATGATAAAGTGATTACATTCACTTTGTAATAAATCCGGCAATTTATCAGGGGTAACATTTTAAAA
>DATMXZ010000085.1:0-21652 GCA_035561235.1 Ignavibacteria bacterium | reverse complement strand
ATACTATCCGTCGTCGGTGCCAGACCTAATTTCATGAAAATGGCGCCATTGCACAAGGAATTGTCGAAACACAGCAGGATAATAAAGCATAAGATTGTTCATACGGGACAGCATTATGATAAACAGTTATCCGGCATTTTTTTCAGTCAACTCGGACTTCCGAAACCTCACATTAATCTGGAGGTCGGCTCGAAATCCCACGCTGAGCAGACCGCTGAAATCATGAAGCGTTTCGAGAAAGTGTTACTGAAGGAAAAACCCGACCTCGTGCTCGTTTACGGCGACGTGAACTCGACTCTCGCGGCATCCGTCGTATGCTCAAAGATTCTTTTCAACGGAAAGCCCGTTCCTGTAGCCCACATCGAATCGGGTCTCAGAAGTTTCGACAGGACGATGCCGGAGGAAATCAACCGCATCGTTACCGATTCAATTTCGGATTACCTTTTCGTTCCCGAGGAGGACGGTATGAGAAACCTGATTAAAAGCGGCATACCGAAATCAAAAATTTTCTTTACAGGCAACATAATGATTGATTCGCTGACGGGTTACCTGAAACAGGCGAAACGTTCAAAAGTCGTCAGTGAACTTTGCGTCGGGAAGAAAAAGTACGCGCTCGTCACGTTGCACAGACCTTCAAACGTCGACACAAAAAAGAATTTTGAAAACATACTCGATATACTCGAAGAAATAAACAGAGCCGCGCCTGACACCGAAATAGTTTTTCCCGCTCATCCACGCACGATAAAAATGATTGAACGGCTGAAACTCAGAAACAGGATAGACGGAATAAAAGGTCTTATTATAACCGAGCCTTTCGGGTACATCGATTTTCTTTCACTCGTACTGAATTCGAGATTCGTTCTTACCGATTCGGGCGGCATACAGGAAGAGACATCGTATCTCGGAATTCCGTGCATCACGCTGCGAAGCAATACTGAAAGACCCGTTACTGTAAGCAAAGGCACGAATGTTCTTTGCGGAAGCGACAAACGCGCCGTAACGAAAGAGATAAAAAAGATTGTCAACGGAAGTTTCAAAAAAGGCGGAAAGATAAAATTCTATGACGGCAAAACTGCCGGGCGGATAGTCGGGATAATTCTGAACAAAATTTTCAAAAACGGGAATTGAAGAACAGGCGCCTGACGGAAATAATCAAGCGGCTCGAAGACCATTTCGGCTCGAATGCAAGAAAGCCGGCGCGGAGGAACAAGAACCTGCTCGACGTTCTCATTGCGGTCAAACTCTCGCAGAACACGACTGACAGGACATCGCACAAAGCGTATCTGAACCTCAAGAGGCGTTTCTCCAAATGGGAAGATTTGATAATCGCTCCGCTGCAGGAAATAAAGAAAGAGATAAAAGTCTGCGGAATGGCGGAAACGAAGTCGCGGGATATTAAAGCGATGCTTCGTGAGATGAAAAAGAACTACGGGAAACTGACGCTTAATCATCTGCGCAAGTTGAGCGACGATGAAATTTATGAAGAACTGCTCGGGTACAAGGGAATCGGAACAAAGACAATCGCCTGTCTTATCGCATTCGGACTTGAAAGACCGGCATTTCCGGTTGACACTCACGTTCACAGGGTTATGAACAGGATGGGAATCGTTAACACCGCGACGCCCGAAAAGACTTTCGATGTGTCGAAGGAACTGATACCCGTTGAAAGCAAGACAACGTTTCACCTGAACCTTATAAAGTTCGGAAGAAGCGTATGCAAGGCACCCGCGCCGCTCTGCGGAGAATGCTGTGTTTATGACCTTTGTAATTTCGGGCAAAAACAATATTATAAAGACAGGAATAAAGGAGAAATCAAAGAAAATAATTTCATTATTCTGGAAAACATCTGATTTGGAAATCATCAGGGACGAAATAAGGAAGATACTCGTTATTAAATTTGGCGGAATGGGCGACGTGCTTTTATCCACGCCCGTGCTGCCGAACCTGCGCGCGTATTTTCCCGAAGCCGAAATCGATTACCTTACGCTTCTGAAGAACCGCGACATACTGATGGACAACCATTACATCAACCGCGTGCTTACATACGACATGAGAATTGACAGGTCATACGATTTGCTGAGACACATACGAAACAAGGAATACAACCTCGTAATCGACCTGTTCGGAAATCCGCGCACGGCTTTTCTTACGCGCATAACCGGAGCGAAGTACCGCGTCGGATTCAGATTCAGAGGAAGGAATTACGCGTACAACATGAAAGAGGAAGGTCGGGGCGGCGAAATACATAACACCGACTTCAACCTTGACGCTCTTAAAATCGCGGGCATACCGATTACTTCGAAGAAACTGAATTTGTCGGTTAACGTTGTTCACGAAGAGTTCGCGGAAAAATTCATTCGCGAGAACAATCTCCAAAATGAATTTCTTGTCGGCATCGCTCTCACGGGAGGCTGGGAATCAAAAAAATACAAACTCAACGATTACGTTGAACTGATAATGATGCTGAACGAGAAATTCAAGGTCAAGTACGTTCTACTCTGGGGAAACAGGAAAGAACTGCACGACGCTGAGCACATAAAAAAACTTTTCCCGTATCAATCCTTTGTAATTCCCGACAGCCCGATAAGGTATCTCGCCGCAATCATAAAGCGTTGTTCCGTCGTAATCGGAAACGATTCGGGTCCCCTGCACATCGCGGGAGGCGTAGGCGTTCCCGTGCTCGGCATATTCGGTCCAACGAACCCGAAACTTCAGGGTCCGTACGGCGAGCAGAACATTACGGTCGAGAACACGAAACTCGAATGCCTGCACTGCAATCTTCTCGATTGTCCTATCGGGAATATCTGCATGACTGAACTTTCGAAGGACCTGATTATCGAGAAGTTCATTGAATTGATAAACAAGAATCATTTAAAAATACCGTTTCAAATCTGATGACCCGGAGAATTTTAATAGTGCGGACGGACCGCGTCGGGGACGTCGTGATGATAACACCGATGATACGCGAAATCAGGAGGACCTATCCCGACGCTTACATCGGAGCGCTCGTTCAGCCTAATACCTCGAAGATACTTCTTAACAATCCGCATCTCGACACGATAATTACCGATGACCTTTCGAAAGATACATTTGGAAAAGTCGTGAAAGAACTCCGCAGGCACAGGTTCCGCACGGGGCTTCTCGTCTGGCCGACCGAAAGGGCGGCTTATCAGATGTTCCTCGCGGGAATCCGGAACAGAATCGGAGTCGGCAGAAAACTGTATGAGATTATCACTTTTATGCGGAGCGTTTCACGGCATAAATACAATCCTCTAAGACACGAAGCCGACTACTGCATGGACCTCGCGAGAAAAATCGGAATCGTTACGGACAACATTCAGCCTGAAATTTTTCTAACCGGTGAAGAGAAACGGTGGGCGCGTGATTTCCTGCTCAAGAAAGGAATCCGTGAAAACACTTTTAAGATGATTCTACATACGGGCTCGAAGAACTCAGCGCCTAACTGGAGCGAAAGCAGATATCTTGAACTCATAAAAAAGATTTTAAAGAAATTTCCGTCAGAAGATTTCGTGATGCTTCTGACGGCGTACGAAATGACGGACGGATTCAAATCGGATGTGAGAGCGCTCGGAGACAAAAGAATCATCGACGTATCATCCGATTTTAGGGACCTGCGCGATTTCATAAAAATTATTTCCGCGGTTGATTTGATGGTCTGTTCATCGACGGGACCCATACACCTTGCAGACGCTCTCGATATAAAATGCGTCGGCATTCACTGCCACAGACCGATGAACAGTGCGAAGTTCTGGGGAGTAATTAATAAGAAATCAATTAACCTTGAAGTCTCAAAGGAATATTGCGATACTTACTGCAGTTCCGACAAGAACAAATGCGCTTTTGAAAACGGAATTTCAACAGATGAAGTTTTAAAACATATTGATATAAAATGAATTTCATAGACCTCAAAGTACCAAAATGCAAGAACTACTCGGGCTACAAGCCCTGCAAGCCGTATTACAACTGCCTTGAGAACGGATGCGCCGACGAAGCGGGCGATATGGGAACAAAGATACTCATAATATCACTCGACGCTCTCGGCAACGTGCTCGACAACACGCCGATACTTTACGCCATCAAAAGGAAGTATCCTGTCAGCACCGTTTACTGGATGACACTGCCGAACGCGGAAAAGATTCTCGTGAACAACCCGTTCATCGACAAACTATTTCTGTGGGATGACGAGAGCAGGATGATAGCGCGGAACATCGAATACGATGTCGTTATGAACGCCGACAAATCTCTCTACGCCTGCGCGTTCGCGAATGAAGTGAAGGCGAAGAAGAAACTCGGCTTCCTGCTTAACGATGACGGCAAGATTGTACCCGCAAACGAAAGCGCGATGTACAGTTACATAATGGGCATCGACGACCAAAAGAAGTTCAGGGAGAACAGGCGTTCGGGCGTTGACATAATTCACGAAGTTTTCGAACTCGAATACAAGCGCGACAGATACGTCTTTAATTTTTCGGATGAGGAAAAGGATTTCATCGAGACTTACAAGAAATCAATCTGTTACGACAGCGATAAGATTTACTGCGGATTCAACACGGGATGCTCCGAACTGTTTCCTAACAAGAAGATGACGGTTGAACAGCACATAACTTTAATCACGGAAATATTGAAGAACCCGAATATTGTTGTAATGCTTCTCGGCGGAAGAGAGGACACCGAAAGGAATAACACTATATACAACGAGTTCAACGCGAAGGACAGGAAACGAATCATAAACACTCCGACGACCGAAGGCATACGCCGCGGCGCCTGCTACATGTCGGTTTCGGACATCGTCATATCGGGCGACAGTTTCGGAATGCACCTCGCAATCGCGCTTCAGAAATATATTATTTCCTGGTACGGGCTTTCCTGCTGGGAAGAAATCGAACTATACGATTACGGAATAAAGATTTTCCAGAAGGACCTTGAATGCTCGCCGTGCTGGAAGCGCGTTTGCCCGTACGACCTCGAATGCATAAAGATGATTGACCTTAATCTTATTGTCGATACCGTAAATAAATTTAAAAAATAATTTATGGCTTACAAGATTCCATTGTACGTTCCTTTTCTCGGCGGAAACGAGAAGAAGTACGTTAACGAGTGCCTCGATTCAACCTGGATTTCCTCGAAGGGGAAGTTCATTAAAGAGTTTGAGGACAAATTTTCCGGTTACATAGACGTGAAATACGCCACGGCTGTGTCGAACGGCACGACCGCGCTTCATCTCGCGCTTGTAGCGCTGGGCATAACTTCAGGCGACGAAGTCATAGTTCCCTCTTTTACTTACATTGCGTCTGTTAGTTCAATTCTGTATTGCAACGCTTCGCCCGTATTCGTCGATTCGCTCGAATCAACTTGGCAAATGGACCCGGAAGACGTTCGAAGGAAAATCACTCCGAAGACAAAAGCCATTATGGTTGTTCACCTGTACGGACATCCCTGCGATATGGACCCGATAATGAAAATCGCCGAAGAGCGCAACCTGCTTGTAATCGAGGACTGCGCGGAAGCGTTCGGCACGAAGTACAAAGGAAAATACGCGGGCACGTTCGGAGACATAGCCGCGTTCAGTTTTTACGGCAACAAGACGATAACGACGGGAGAAGGCGGAATGGTCGTATCGAACGACTATTACCTTTATGAAAAGGCGTATCATCTTAAAATGCACGGAGTATCGACGGTGCGCGAATACTGGCACGACGTTATCGGTTTCAATTACAGAATGACGAACATCTGCGCCGCAATCGGGCTCGCGCAACTCGAAAACGCTGACAGCATATTAAAGAAGAAACGCGCAATAGCGGAACTGTACAACAAAAATCTCGCGGGACTTCCCGTGACGCCTCACGCGGAATCGAAGGACACGGTTCATTCATACTGGATGTATTCGATAATGACGAAGAACGTGAAGGAAAGGGACGCGCTCAGGAAGCACCTTGCAGATAACGGAGTCGAGACACGTCCGACTTTCTTCCCGGTCCATACGATGCCGATGTTCGCTCATCAGTATCACAAGATAAAGACCGCGGGAGAAATCGCGATACGCGGGATGAACCTGCCGAGTTGGCCGGGACTTTCGGCGGCTCAGGTTGAGGAAGTGTGCTCTATCATTCGGAGTTACTTTTAGATAAGAAGTTAGGAGTTAGGAGTTAGAAGTTAGAAGTTAGGAGTTAGAAGTTAGAAGTTAGAAGTTAGGAGTTAGAAGAGAGCAAGAACGGTTCACCACTGAAAGCACAAAGAGCACAGAGAAGAGCAGTCATTCAATTAGCAGTCATTCAATTAGCAGTTAGCAATTAACGATTAACAATAAGAGCAAGAGCGGTTCACCAATGAGCACACCGAGAGCACACCGAGAGCACAGAGAAGAACTTTTGCCACTAATTGACACAGATTCTCACAGATCTTTTTTCTATAGCCCGCGGAATTAGACGGGAAGAGCGGATTCGACGGGATTAGAAGAGCAAGAGCGATTCACCACTGAGAACACAGAGATGAGGTACAGAATATTCATACGCTGTTTTAAATTGAACGAGCACAACAAATTTCATATCTTTTCGTACAAATAAAGAGTATCAATTCCAAGTTTCATAATCAACAAAATCGATATTTAATCTTTATTATATAAACATAAATCATTGATATGGCACAATTCGGAGAGACAGTGAAAGGTTATGATATTCCCGTTTTGAATGAGCGGGAAATCAGAGCGTCAGCGGGCATTCTGCTGGTGTTTATAGTTATCGCGGTAACAACGGCGGTTTTAAAGCAGGATTTTCTTCTGCTGAAATATTTTATAGTGATTTTTCTTACCGACTTCATAATCCGCCTTTTCATCAGTCCTAAATTCGCGCCTACGCTCATTCTTTCGAGGCTGATTGTCAGCAGGCAGAATCCGGAGTACGTCGGAGCGCCGCAGAAGAAATTCGCTTGGTATATAGGTCTTGCGCTCGCCGTTACGATGTTCGTACTTTCGATAATTCTGAATACATTCAGTCCTGTTACGGGTATTATCTGTATGATATGCCAGATTTTTTTATTGTTTGAATCCGCGTTCGGTATCTGTCTGGGGTGTCTGGTTTACCATTGGATTTACAAGGAAAAAGCGAAATATTGTCCGGGTGAGGTGTGCGAGGTGAATACGAAACAGAATATACAAAAGACATCGCTCGTTCAGGTTTTGATACTCATAGGGTTCATTGCTTTCATAATAGCAGTCGGTATATTATATAATGACTATTTCGCAATAAAGTCACACCCGCTCTGGAGTTGAGAAGCAGGCGGCTTTGAAATATAATAGCGGTTTCACATTCAAATTTTGCTTGCTGTATTCAGCGTGTACGAGACTGAGGCAGCGTCTCGTTTTTAAGGATTTTCGAATATTGGAAAGGAATTCCATTATGAAGGAGGAATATAAAACTGAAGCCATACCGCGTTCCAGAATAGCGACATTTGACGTGATGTCAATCGGTACACTCAGGCATCACGTAAGCGCCTTGCTTGAATTCGACGTGACAGACAGCAGGAAGAAACTGCGGGAATTGAAGAGAAGCGGAGTGAAGGTCTCGTTCAACGGTTGGATAATAAAAGCAATCAGCAGCGCGCTGGAAAAGCACACCGAAGCGACCGGATACCTGCTCGGCAAGAAGAAGATTATTTTATTCAACGATATTAATGTTTCATTCGTTGTCGAGAAGGAAATAAACGGGAAAAGAGTTCCGATTCCGATGGTCATCGAAAAGACTAACGAGAAAAGCGCCGAGGAAATCACGATTGAGATTGAAAATGCCGGGAATCAGGTGATGACAGAGGATGACATAGTTCTCAGACAGAAACCAAAAGCCTATGAAAGGTTGTATTATTCTCTGCCGGGTTTCGCGAGGCGTATGTTCTGGCGGTATTTGCTGAGGCACCCGAAAACGGCTTTCGGCAAGATGGGCAACGTTTCTGTGACATCGCCCGGAACAGCGGGAAAAATTAACGGCTGGTTCATACATAAAGCGGTTCATCCCGTATCATTCGGGATAGGTTCAGTTTTGAATAAGCCTGCGGCAGTGAACGACGTGATATTGATAAGGGAAATTTTAAAAATGACTGTGCTTTTCGACCACGACGTTATTGACGGCGCGCCGATGGTCAGGTTCCTCAAGGATTTGACGGAGCAAATCGAAAAAATGTAGAATCCGCGTTCCGGCAATATTTTTGTTTCGCTGAAAATCATTCAATATGATTCCGGATTTTCTTAAATTTAATTCATCTATTTTAATGCCGCATAATGAGTGCGAGACACAAAAAAATTAATCTGGATTTGTTCGCGCCCTGCGGAATGAACTGCGGAATATGCCTTGGTTACCTCAGGGATAAAAATGTTTGCAGAGGGTGCAGGAATCTGGATATTAATTACGCGAAGTCCTGCGTGAACTGCATAATCCGGAATTGCGATTTATTAAAAATGACCGAATCGGGTTTCTGTTACGAATGCGAAATTTATCCTTGCAAGCGGTTAAAGAATCTGGATAAAAGATACAGGACAAAGTATCACATGAGCATGCTGGAAAATCTTGACAGAATTAAGACAATCGGATTGAATGAATTCGCGAAAGAAGAATACATAAGATGGAAATGCGAGGGATGCGGCAGTATGATTTGCGTTCACAGGGGCAGATGCCTGAAATGCGGCGCCGTACACGATTTCAACCGGTAATTTTAATAACAAATCACCTCACCTTTTTTCAAAATATTCCTGAATTTCTCCGCTCCGATTGCCGCTCCTTTATTGCTTTTTGTTGAGTTGAATTGACTTAATAAAAGGTTATGTATAAATTTGAATAAATTAATAACTTCCACGATGTCAAACTTGAAAATCTTTACCGGAAAAAATTCAGAATACCTCGGAGAAAGCATTGCAAAAGTACTCGGCATTTCGCTCGGTGCGAGAGAGATAAAACATTTCTCGGACGGCGAAATCTGGATGAGATACAACGAGAACATAAGAGGCAGAGACGTATTCATAATTCAGTCGACGAATCCTCCTTCTGACAACCTGATGGAATTATTAATAATGCTGGACGCTGCGAAACGCTCGTCAGCCGCGCGGGTCAACGCGGTAATCCCCTACTTCGGCTACGCCAGGCAGGACAGGAAAGACCAGCCCCGCGTTTCGATAACCGCGAAACTCGTCGCGAACCTTCTCGAAAAATCAGGCGCGGACAGGGTAATAACGATGGACTTACACGCGTCACAGATACAGGGTTTCTTCGACATTCCCGTTGACCATCTTTTCGGCTCGGCGGTTTTCCTGAAACATTTCTATGAAATGCAGATTCCAAATCTCGCCGTCTGCTCGCCCGACGTCGGAAGCATAAAAATGGCGAGAGCGTATGCGAAAAGACTTCACGCCGACCTGATACTTATCGACAAGAGGAGACCGACACAGAACGTCGCCGAGATAATGAACATAATCGGAGAGGTAAAGGACAAGAACGTTCTCGTTATCGACGACCTTATCGACACGGCGGGCACTTTCGGCAACGCCGTGAAAGCGCTCAAGGACAAGGGCGCGCTCGAAATTTACGGCGCCTGCACGCACGCGATATTGTCCGGTGAGGCAATCGACAGAGTCGAATCTCTTCCGCTTAAAAAACTATACGTCACGGATACCGTTCCTCTCAGACGGAAATCAGAGAAGATTGAAACCAAGTCAATCGCCGCGATTTTCGCCGAGGCGATTATCCGCACAAACCTGAATGAATCCATAAGTTCTCTGTTCGAAGTCGACAGATAAACTTTTATCTTAAATTATTGGTTTTAAGTATATTATAAACAATAATCAGGAGTTAATTTAATATGATAGTCGATATAGTCATGCCAAAGATGGGTGAATCCATTATGGAAGGGACCATTTTAAAATGGCTCAAGAAACCCGGCGACAAGGTCGAAAGAGACGAACCAATACTGGAAATATCAACGGACAAAGTGGATACTGAAGTCCCTTCTCCCGAAGCGGGAATAATAACCGAACTTCTTTTCAAGGAGAACGAGGTAGTAGAAATTGGAAAGATACTTGCCCGTCTTGAAACAGATGCTGACGCGAAAATAGAAACAAAGACGGAAGAGAAACCCTCGGAGAAACCGGCGGAGATTAAACCCGAAACCGTAAAGCCCGCCGAAGAAAAGAAAGAAGCGGCGCCTGCGGCTGAAACAGACAAGCCCGCATCGGCTTCTACATCGGATAAATTTTTCTCACCACTCGTTCTGAACATCGCGAGGAAAGAAGGCATACCTCTTGGTGAACTCGAAGGAATTAAGGGAACGGGACAAAACGGAAGAGTAACTAAGAACGACGTTCTTGAATACGTTAAGTCGGGCAGAAAGCCCGCGCCTCAGGTTCAAAAGCCGTCGGTTCAGACGCAGCCAGCCACGCAAAAACCGAAACCCGAACTGCCGAAACAGGAAATCAATTACGACGAGGACGGAATTTCGGTGCTTGAATTCGACAACATAAGGCAGAAGATGGCGGAGCACATGGTCGCATCGGTTTCCATTTCTCCTCACGTCAATTCCATATCGGAATGCGACATGACGAACGTGGAAAAAGCGCGAAGCGCGATGGCGGCGGAATTCGAGAAGAAGGAAGGAATCAAACTCACATATATGCCTTTCATTTCGGAGGCGGTAATAAAAGCGCTGAAGGACTTCCCTCTCGTGAATTCGGCAATAGACGATTCGTCCGTTCCGTTCAAGGCGATAATGAGGAGCAAGGTAAATCTCGGCATCGCGGTCGCGATGGAAAACGGCGGATTGATAGTACCCGTGGTGAAGAACGCTGACGGAATGAACCTGACGGGTCTTGCGAGAAACATCAACGACCTTGGTAAGCGCGCGCGCGTGAAGAAACTCACTCTTGATGAAATTCAGGGCGGCACGTTCACGATATCGAACTACGGCGTCTTCGGAAACATAATCGGTACGATGGTTATTAACCAGCCGCAGGTGGCGATTCTCGGTATCGGCGCGGTAAAGAAAAGACCCGCGGTGCTTGAGACGGAAAACGGCGATTTTGTCGTCATAAAACCGATGATGTACCTTACACTGTCGTTTGACCACAGGCTAATTGACGGCGCTCTCGGGGGAAAATTCCTGATGAGAGTGGTTCATTATCTTGAAAATTATCAGGCATAAGATGTTTTGAAAATTCTAAGAAGGTTATGTGATTATGCGCATAGCCTTTTTTATAATATAAAATATACAAGATGAATCTGAAAAAATATTTATTCCTCGCGGCGGTAGTATTGCTGCTTGTTCCGTCGGTTTTCGCTCAGAGCGACAGCGGCATTGTCAAGTGCTGGATAGTGTTCGCCGATAAAGACGGTTTCAAGCCGGGCGAGAACATAACCCATTTAATGACAGCATATAATACGGGTCTGGCGCACCTGACAGAAAGGGCGGTTCAGAGAAGGCTGAAAATATTTTCCAAAGATGACGTAGTGAAGTTCTGCGATTTGCCTCTGAACAGTTCTTACGTCGATAATATTTCGGATATGGGAATAAATATTATAGCGAAATCAAGGTGGCTCAACGGCGTCAGCGCGTACATTACGCCCGCGCAGATTGAAAAGTTGAAGAAACTCGATTTCGTATCGAGGATATTCGCGGTGAAGAAACTTTACAAGCAGGACATCAAGAACACTTCGCCGATGTATTCGGAATATCTTCCTCTTATAAGTACTGCGGATTCACTCAACAGATACGATTACGGTAAATCGTACACGCAGATGAATCTCGTGAACGTGCCGCCCGTGCACAATCTCGGCATAACCGGACGCGGCGTGCTCGTCGCGAGTTTTGACGACGGTTTCGAATGGAGAACGCACGAAGTTTTCTCGAAGATGAACGTGCTCGGAGAATATGATTTCATTAATGAAGACGGAAACACGGCGAGGGAAAAAGTTCAGAAGTACGAAGATATCGAATCGCAGGGCGGACACGGAACGGCAACGCTTTCGTCGCTGGGCGGGTACAGGGAAGGAAAACTAATAGGACCGGCTTTCAACTCTGATTTCATTCTTGCCAAGACGGAATACTCAGCGTCCGAGACACCGATGGAAGAAGACTACTGGCTCGAAGCCGCGGAATGGGCGGAATCACAGGGCGCGGACATTATCACGAGTTCGCTCGTTTACAAGGGTTATGACAAACCGTACGATTTGAATTCGTACGCTTACAACGATTTTGACGGAAACACGGCAATAACTACAATCGCGGGAGACATAGCGGCATATCTCGGCGTGGTTGTCTGCAACGCGATGGGAAATTACAATCAGACGGAACCGCCTTCGATAGGTTCGGCCGCCGACGGAGATTCCGTAATCGGAGTCGGAGCCGTGAACACGAACGGCAAGATAGCGGGTTTCAGTTCTAACGGTCCGTCGAGCGACGGGAATATAAAACCCGACGTAGTCGCCCCGGGAGTAAACGTTTACGTTGCTAAAATGGGCGACAACAACAGATACGAATTTTCTAACGGCACATCGTTCGCGACTCCGATAACCGCTGGCGTTTGCGCGCTGATACTTTCCGCTCATCCCGAACTTACAGCGATGCAGGTTAGAGACGCGCTGAGAAACACGGCTGATAATTCTTTGACACCGAATAACGTTTACGGATACGGAATTATAAACGCGCTGAAAGCCGTGCTTTATTTCGGTCCCGTGTGGAGCAACGAGGTTACTGTAAGCGTGAACGGAAGTTCGAAGAAAATCTCCGTATCTTTCGCGGCTAACGATATTCCAAACGGCGAATCAGTAGTGGTACATTACAAAACGAAGAGCGGGAGCAAGTACAAAACGAAAACGATGACGCTGGTGAAAAGCATTAAAGACCTGAATTATGCCGGAGAGTATGAAGTTGAACTGAAAACCGACGAGACAGATTATTATTTTACATATACCGATAAAGCAGGAAAAGAATTTACCGGTTTCAAAAAATGAAACCGTTAGGCTTATACGAATAAATTATAAAAGGTACCATCAGGTACCTTTTTTATTCTTTGCCAAAATGCGTTTTCGCTTAAAGATTTGTCGGGATATTAAGGTATCCGTGCATTAAAAGCCGTTCTGATTAATTATCTGCAGCCACATTCCATTATCCGCATCTGCTTTCTCATTATGAGAATGTAATATCATTTCAATACGCTTTCCTGACTTCGTGAAGGGATTTTCAGCAATAAATTCATTGTTTTAAGTGGTATAATTTTTGCTGAATTAACTTTAATCCGAACTTCACGAGGGTTTAAGATGAAACAAATATTCACGATTTTCATTATAATATTCTGCGTTTTCCTGTCAGGTAAAATGTATTCTCAAAATTACTCACAGGTATCCGTAACGGGTTTCAACTACGACATGATAGCAAACGGAGGTCCGGGCACGAATCAGGCGTATAACACCACGAACATTATTTTCGACGGAGACAATGCTTACGCGGGACACGTGATGTACAGCACAGATTTCAGAGGAAATTACAATCAGAGCACCGCGCCCGAAGGAGGACTACCCGCTGACAGGCTCATTACAAGCGTCAACAACACGGCGATTACATATCTCCTTCAACCGTACAGCGGTAACAACGTGCTGTTTCTTTCGAATACGAACACGACCGGAACACTTTCACTGACAAATCCGCAGTCATACCAGAGGCTGGCGATACTCGCTTCGAGCGCTGAAGGTTCCTCATCATTCACCGTGAGGTTAAACTTCAATGATTCAACATACGCGGATTATTCGTTCAGCGTTTCCGACTGGTTCAACGGAACAGGATACGCGATTCAAAAAATCGGAAGAGTTAACGCGAGAAATTACGGTTCGGCATACCACGACAGGTACGACGACATCGACGGAACATCAACAAACAATCCGCGCCTATACGACTGCTACATCACACTTGCTAACAACGATATGTTTAAAGTGCTAACGAGCATACGTTTCACGAAGACCGTATCGGGAAACAGCAGGACTGTTATTCTCGCGGTATGCGGTCTGAATCCCCTCTCGGCGCCGACGGCGCTCGCTGCTACAGACATAGCAATTTCGTCATTCACCGCGAACTGGACATCTGTATCAAACGCGACGAAATACAGGCTGGACGTATCTCTGACGCCGGATTTCAGTTCTTTCGTTACGGGTTTCAACAATCTGGATGCGGGAAATACACTTTCGTATTCTGTAACAGGACTTTCGAGCGGAACGTATTATTACAGAGTCAGAGCGGAGAATTCGTACGGACAGAGCGTACATTCGAACACGATATCAGCCGCGATAATTCCGCAGGTTCAGGCGTCGGGAATTACTTTTTCGAAAGTCAGCATAGTGAAGTTTAAAATATCCTGGACACGCGGCAGCGGAAATAACTGCGCCGTTTTTCTTTTTCAGGGAAGCGCAGGCTCTCCCGCGCCCGTCAATGGGGTTGTTTATAACTCAAATCCGAATTTCGGAAACGGCTCACAAGTCGGTAGTTCGGGATGGTATTGTGTTTATTCGGGAACGGGAACAAGCGTTACCATAACGGGTTTGTCGCAGAATACAACCTACCGCGCGATGGTTTGCGAATACGGCTCGTCCGTCTCCCCGGCTTACAATATTTCTTCGTCTTCGGCAAACACCGCGAATCAGTCGACCGTCCTGCCTAATCAGGCATCAAATATAAATTTTTTGAACGTAGGTTCTACTAACCTTACTATAGACTGGACAGAAGGCAACGGGAACGGCAGATGCGTTTTCATGAAAACGGGTTCAACAGGAACCCCCGCGCCCGTTAACAATTCGACCTACAGTGCATCGAGTGTCTTCGGAAACGGAAGCCAGATAGGAAGTTCAGGTTGGTTCTGCGTTTACAACAGCGCCGCTGCTACGGACGCGGGCGATCTCACTATAACGAATCTTGAGAACAGCACATCATACATCGTGATGGTGTGCGAGTATTACGATACCACGGGAAGCGAGTATTACATTAACAACGCTGCCTTGCTGAATCCCAACTCTCACGAGACAACGCTTCCTGTCAGCCTCTCTTCATTCACTGTTTCGGTGAGAGAAAACAATGCGGTTTTAAGATGGCAGACTTCTATTGAAATTAATAATTCCTGCTTCGAAGTCGAGAGAAAGGAAAAAGAAGAATCAGTCTGGGAAAAAGCAGGTACGGTTAAAGGGAACGGAAATTCAAACGTTCCTATCGAATATTCTTTCGAGGACAGGAATCTTCAATCGGGTTCCTATGCTTACAGGCTGAAGCAAATCGATTATAACGGCAACTTCGAATATCACGTTCTGAACGGCATCGCCGAGATAAAACAGCCGCTCAGGTTTTTACTCAACCCTAATTATCCGAATCCGTTCAACCCCGAAACGAATATTAGTTTTTCGATACCGGAAGAATGTTTCGTCGAAATGGCAGTTTACGATTTATCAGGAAGAAAAATTGAATTACTCTTAAACGGGAAAATGAAAGCGGGATATTACACGCGGAAATTTACTTCGAAGAATCTCGCCTCGGGAGTATATGTTTACAGGCTAACTGCCGGAAAATTCGTAAGTTCAATGAAAATGACGTACATAAAATAGATTTGAAAAATATAGCGCTTATTGTTATCCGTAAATCGTTAATTGTTAATTGCTAACTGCCCAACTCTCTTTCTACTATCTCACAGAGAATGTGTCCGACTGTAATGTGCGACTCCTGAATTCTTTGAACATTTCCGGACGGTATGCAAACCGATATGTCGCAAGCGTCTTTCATCTTTCCGCCTGTCTTCCCGAGAAGTCCAACTGTCTTTATTCCCATCTCTTTCGCTTTTGCGAGCGCGTTTAGAATGTTAGGCGAATTTCCGCTTGTCGATATGCCGATAAGGACATCTCCTGTCCTGCCCAGTCCTTCGACGTTTCGCGCGAATATGTTTTCAAAACCGATATCGTTTCCCCCGGCGGTAATGTTCGATGAATCCGTCGTGAGCGCTATTGCTCCGATTGCCTTTCTTTTCACGTCGTGTGAAAGCCTGACCATGAACTCTGTTGCTATGTGCTGGCAGTCCGCCGCGCTGCCGCCGTTTCCGCAGAACATGAGTTTGCCGCCGCCTTTCACGGACGCAACAAGCAAATCAGCCGCCCTGTTTATATCCGCTAAACAGTGCCTGAGCACTTCGAGTTTTATTTCCGAACTTTCCTTAAGCGATGTGTCTATGAAATTTTTCCTGTCGAACATGTCAGTTGATAATGTTTTGAATAATTTTTTTTGTCGTGCCGAGGTTCTCTTCAAAAACCGTCCTGCACCCGCACCTCAATTTATCATAATATTCCTTATCACTCAATACTTTTCTGAGTTCACGGTAAAATGAATCTCTCGAATCCACGATTATTCCGCAGCCCTTAACCGAGAGAATTTCGTCCTCGTCGGAGTTTTTCACTTTGTTTGAAAAAAGCACGGGTATGTTGTAAACCGCCGGCTCGAGAACGTTGTGCAGCCCCGTGCGGAAACCTCCTCCTACGTAAGCCGCGTAAGCAATCGAATATAGTCCCATCAGTTTCCCTATGCAGTCAACAATTATTACGTTTTCGTCTCTGTAATTTCCCAGAGCCGAATACCTTATGCTTTTCAGATTCCTATAACTTTCTTCCAGATTTTTTTCAATCGCGAGTATCTTCGTTTCCTTCGGTTCGTGAGGCACGATAATCGTAAGCAGATTCTTCTCAAACTTCATCAGTTTGTTAACCACGGGAAGTATAATGTCCTCGTCGTCCTTCCACGAACTGCCTATAACGAAAACTTTCCTACCCGAATAAACACCCGCGTCTAGCGCTTCTTTGTTTTTCGGATTCTTCGACGCCTCGACGACTCTTTCGAACTTCGAATCGCCCGCAAGAATTATTTCCGTCTTAGTGCCTTTCATCAGCAACTTGTAATTATCAAAGTCCGATTTGTCTATCGCGAACATCTTGTCAATCATACCGTACATGGTTCTCTTGAAAGAGCGCACTATCAACAGATTCCACCAGAAATCGTTCTCGTCGTACCGCGCGTTGGCAATAATAATCTTTGCTCCGTGCTTTCCCGCCGAATACAGGAAATTGAACCAGAGGTCGTAGCGCATTAGAATTACCATTTCGGGTTTGATTGTTTCGATGAAGTCGTTCACGCCGCCGTATGAGTCAAAAGGAAGGTACGATTTTTTTACGTCAGCGTGCGGTATGTTCGAGTTCCTGTATCCCGAGGGTGAAAAAAAAGTCACGATTACATTGTAACCGTGATTTCTCAATTCGTTCATGATAGGAATCGCCTGCTGGTATTCGCCGAGCGAGGATGAATGTATAATAACTCTTTTCCCTTCCTTGAAATTCCATTTTCGGATTTCTTCGGATATGTTTTTCCTGCCTTTGAATCCCTCCGCTATCTTCGGATTGAACAGCGAAAGGACCCTGAAACCCGTCCAGAGCAAAGGCAGCAGAAAGAAGTTATATACCCCAAACCAGAACTTCAGCATAATTGTAGGAAGTTGTTACACTTCCATTATTTCTTTTTCTTTCTTCTGAAGAAGAGCGTCAATCTCTTTAATGTAACTGTCCGTGAGTTTCTGTACTTCGGTCTCGGCGTGTTTTCTTTCGTCCTCGGAAATGTGGTCTTCCTTCTCCGTCTTTTTCAACTTTTCGATTTCGTCTCTTCTTATGTTTCTAATGGATATCCTCGCGTCCTCAGTGAGTTTCTTGACGAGTTTCACGAGTTCCTTTCTTCTTTCCTCGTTGAGAGGAGGAATCGGAATTCTTATAATCGTCCCGTCGTTGGCGGGATTAAGTCCGAGGTTCGCGTTCAGAATCGCTTTCTCTATGAAAGGAATGACGGTCTTGTCCCAGGGCTGAACCGTTATAGTGTGAATGTCGGGCGTGTTAAGATTGCCGACCTGATTCAGCGGCGTGGGATTTCCGTAATAATCGACCTTGATTCCTTCAAGCAGTCCGACAGAAGCCTTGCCTGTCCTGACTTTCACGAATTCAGCCGTGAGATGCTCGACGGCTTTAATCATTCTGTCTTTTGTGATTTTTAGAATATCCTTTACCATAATTTAAGAATTTAATTATGAAATAGTTGTGCCGATGCTTCCGCCCGTGAGCAGTTTTTTGAGGTTGCCTTTTTTGTTCATGTTAAAAACAACCATCGGGAGTTTATTTTCCCTGCACAGCGTTATGGCCGTATGGTCCATAACACGCAAATCCTTCTGAAGGACTTCCCTGTATGAAAGTTTTTTGAACATTTTTGCCCGCGGATTTTTTTCCGGGTCGGAATCATAAACTCCGTCAACCCTCGTGCCTTTGATAATTACATCGGATTTTATTTCTATCGCTCTTAAAGCGGCCGCCGTATCAGTCGTGAAATACGGCTCGCCCGTTCCTGAAGCGAAAATTACGACTCTCTTTTTTTCCAGATGTCTCGCGGCGCGCCGTATTATCAGCGGCTCCGCTATCTGGTCCATTTTTATGGCTGACAGTATGCGCGTATAGATGCCCTTTTTTTCGAGTGCGTTCTGCAAAGCCAGCGAATTAATTACCGTTGCCAGCATTCCCATCATGTCGCCCGTTAACCTGTCGACCCCCTGCTGTGAAGCGGAGAGCCCCCTGTAAATGTTGCCCCCGCCGATTACGATGCCGATTTCAATTTTCAGTTTCACCGCTTCGGCGACGTCGTCCGCTATGCGTCCGACGATTTCCGAATCAATGCCGAAACTCTTCTTGCCCATCAGCGACTCGCCGCTGAGTTTCAGCAGTATCCTCTTGAATTTTGCAGGCATTATTTTATGATTAATTTATCCTAATTGGAACCTTGACATCTCTGTTACGTCGAGAGGCTCGCCCGTTCTCTTCGTGTATTCTTTCAGAAGGTCGCCTACCGACTTATTCGCTTCCTGAATGAATTCCTGTTCGAGCAGACAGTTTTCCTGGAAGAATTTTTCCAGTTTGTTCATCGTGATTTTTTCGATTATGTGCTCGGGCTTCTTTTCGTTCCTCGCCTGTGTCTGATAAATTTCGAGTTCCTTCTCTATGACGTCGGGAGAAACTTCGTCTCTTCTAACGGCAATCGGAGTCATCGCAACCGTCTGCATCGCGAGTTTCTGTCCGAGAGAATTCGCCTCTTCGGTGAACTTACCCTTGAGACCTACTATGGCTCCGACCTTGCTTCCGAAGTGAATGTAAGTAGATACAAATCCGCCTTCAACGCTAATAATTTTGACTCTCTTCATTTCAATCTTCTCGCCGACGCTCGCCATCATGCTGTCTATTGATTCCTGAACCGTCAGTCCGTCCTTGCCTTTCGCTCCGAGCAGTTTAACGACGTCCTCGACGTTGTTCGCCAGCGCAGTATCCGCAATGTTCTGCGCGAAGTTCTGGAATCCGTCGCCCTTCGCAACGAAGTCCGTTTCGCAGTTTATTTCAATTATCACGCCTTTCGTCCTGTCTTCGCTTATGCTCGATTTAACAGCGCCTTCCTTCGCGATTTTATCCGCTCTCTTTGTAGCCATCGCCGCGCCTTTCTTGCGCAGGTATTCGATTGCCTTGGGAATGTCTCCGTTGGTCTCGGTAAGGGCAGTCTTGCAGTCGCCCATCCCCGCTCCGGATTTTTCCCTCAACTCTTTTATTAATTCTATAGTGATTGCCATATTATTATGATTTTAAATTTTTATTTGTTTCCATTTTTTCTTTCATTTCGTCCATCTCGTCTTCTTTTCTCGTCTTTGCCATCTGGTTTCCGTCAACTATCGCGTCCGCGAACGCCTTCGTAATAATCTCAATCGACTTAACCGCGTCGTCATTCGCCGGCACGGGATAATCGATAAGTTCGGGGTCGCAGTTCGTATCGACGATAGCATAAATCGGAATGTTGAGTTTCCGCGCTTCGTCAATCGCGATGTGCTCTTTCTTAATGTCCACGAGGAATAACGCGCCCGGAAGTTTTGTCATTGAAGATATACCGTTGAGCACCTTTTCGAGTTTTTCCTTTTCGCGCATCATTATGAGTCTTTCTTTCTTGACGAATTTTTCGAGCGAGCCGTCGGTTTCCATTTTCTGAAGCGACATCAGTTTCTTTATGCTCTTCCTTACGGTGTTGAAGTTCGTGAGCATTCCGCCGAGCCATCTTTCCGAAACGTAGAATGAATCGCATCTCTCCGCCTGCTCTTTTATAATAGCCTTCGCCTGTTTTTTCGTACCGACGAAAAGAACTTTCTTGCCTTCGGCGGCTATTCTCGCGGCTGAATTGCAGGCCTCCTCGAGAAGTCCGAGACTCTTCTTTAAATCAATGATGTGGATTCCATTTCTTTCCATGAAGATGTATTTCTTCATTTTAGGATTCCATCTTCTTGTAAGGTGTCCGAAATGTGAGCCCGCCAGAAGCAGGTCTTCGATTTGTACTTTACCCATTTGTTTTTATCTCCTGAATAAAAGCCGGTGTGTAACCCGAAAAGCAAGTTGTATGCAGTTTATAAACCTTCCCGGTTTATGCGGCTTTTGTTTTTCTTCTATTCCCGTCGTCTTTCTCGGCACATCCCTCGCGGGACACGGGTGCTCCGAAATCGGAGAATATGTATTATTAAAAAATAGTTTATTAAAAAATCGTTCTTTATCTCTTCGAGAACTGGAATCTCTTGCGCGCTTTCGGTCTTCCGTATTTCTTTCTTTCGACCATTCTCGGGTCTCTCGTCACGAATCCGCCTTTGCGAAGCACAGGTTTAAGTTCCTCGTTGATTGTTATCAGCGAGCGTGCAATCGCGAGTTTTATCGCGTCAATCTGTCCCCTGAATCCGCCGCCGACTACCTTTATGTTCGTGTCGTATGTGCCCGCGGTTCCCGTCACTGTGAAAGGCTGCATTATGTTCTTTACGTGCTCTTCCTTTTTCAGAAAATCAAGAGCGCTCTTTCCGTTTATCGTCACGGTACCGTTTCCGGCAACTAACTGCGCGCGGGCGACCGCCGTCTTTCTTCTTCCTACTTTTATTGGTGTGCTTACTGTCATTAAATATTCTTTCTAATTATTTTATGTTTAATGCGACTGGCTTCTGAGCCGAATGCGGATGCTCGCTGCCTTTGTAAACTTTCAGTTTGCCGATTAACGCGCTTCCGAGTTTTGTCTTCGGCAGCATTCTCTTCACAGCAAGAGTTATTATTCTTTCAGGATGCGTCGCCGACACTTCCTTGAAACTTCTTATCCTCTGACCGCCCGGATACCTCGAGTGTGTCTTGTAATCTTTCAACTCCGCTCGCTTGCCCGTCAGTCTGACTTTCTCGGCATTTATTACTACTACCCAGTCTCCTACGTCGGAATTGGGTGTGAACTGAGGATTGTATTTTCCTCTGATTCTTTTTGCAACTTCACTTGCAAGTCGACCGAGGACTTTTCCATCGGCATCAACTACGTACCAATTGTTGGGATTTTCTTCCCTCTTGGCGAATTTGGTAATCCTTACAGATTTTTTTATCGTTTCTTTCATCTCGATTTTCGTTAAAACATTAAAATTAACTGATTTACTCCACATTGTCAATGTAAAGAAATTTCAATCTCTTTCTTTTATTGGAAGCGTAATGTTTCTTCGGTATATCAAGTA
>DATMXZ010000084.1:0-6248 GCA_035561235.1 Ignavibacteria bacterium | reverse complement strand
GTATAAAATATCTATATTTACAGTTACGAAAGAAGATACTTTTTTTAAATAAACACAATATATTCTTATGAAAATCAGAGTATTGGCATTAATTCTTGTAATCGGATTTTTTGCCGTAATGATGCAGAATGATGCTTCGGCTCAGTCTACTCCGACGGTAAAGGTAACAGTTGCAAAGAAATCTTACAAACCGGGCACGACCGGAACGCTTATAATTAAGTTCAAGCACGGTCCAAAAGTAAAAATCCCAAAAGAACCGCCTATCGAAGTCAGCATTACCGGCGACGGCGTAACGGGTCAGGGCGTACAGGATTATTCGGGCGGAGACGGAGACTATTTAACCAGTTCGCAGATTAAGTACAAGTTTAAAGTTAACGGAAACGTTGAAAGCGGAACAACAATTTCGGTTTCCGGAACGGTCAAGTTCGGCTATTGCAGCTCCGAATCAGGCATCTGCAAGATAGCGACAAAGAACTTCACCGTAAGCGTAAAGGTAAAATAAGTTTTAATGAACGGAGAATATTATTTCCTGTCGGATGCGCATCTAGGAATGGTTCATTACGAGCACGGAAAAGAGCAGGAAGATATTCTGATAGATTTTCTTAAACTGCTTGTAACAAGGAAAGCGGAGGAATTAATAATCGACGGCGATTTTTTCGATTCGTGGATTGAATACAGGCATGTTGTTCCCAAGGGTCATTACAGGGTTTTCTCCGCGATATACGACCTTGTTGATGCGGGAACAAAGATTACGTACCTCGCCGGGAATCACGATTTCTGGCGGGGTAAATATTTTGAGGAAGAATTCGGCGTTCCGATTCTTCACCGGCATATTGAGAGAGAAATTAACGGGAAAAAATTTTATATTCATCACGGCGACGGGCTGGCTTACAAGGATACAGGATACAAGATAATGAAAGCCGTTCTCAGGAACCGCGTATCGCAGTTTTTGTATTCTTTGCTGCATCCCGACATAGGATTATGGCTCGCGAAACACACATCCTCCAAATCCCGCGGATACACCTCGCAGAAGGATTATTCGCAGAAGGACGGATTACTTGACGCGGGGCTGAAGAAAGTGGAAGAAGGTTTTAATTTCGTCGTAATGGGTCACAGGCACAAGCCTTTGATGATAAAACGGGAAAACGGATGTTATATTAATCTCGGCGACTGGATGAAGAGTTTCAGTTACGGTGTATTTTCGGGAAATAAATTCACATTGAAGAAATATTACGATTTCAGCGGTAAAAAAATCGTTGATTCGGTACTTGAAGAGTTTGAAGCGTAGAATGTTCGGTAAAACAAAAAATAATAAGGAAGCGGAACTCGATAAATTTTTCGGAGACAGGAATTACCGGAAAAAAATGTCGAAGAGGAACACGAAGCAGAAGTTTTCATTCGGTTTCGTTATGATTGTATTAATCTCAGTGTTTTTCGTGGTTACGGGATACCTTGTATTTCTCGCTCAGTCGCTTCCTTCTCTGTCCGAACTCGAAAATCCGAAAATTGAAGAGGCGACTAAGATTTATTCATACGACGGTGAATTAATCGACAAGTTCTTCCTCAAGAACCGCACGAAGGTAACGTACAAGGACATCCCGAAAGACATGATAAACGCTCTGGTAGCGACCGAAGACAGGAAGTTTTTCAGTCATTGGGGAGTCGATGTCCAGCGTATCGTTCAGGCGATGGTAAAGAACTTATTAAGTTTCAGGCTCAAGAAAGAGGGCGCGTCAACCATCACGCAGCAACTTGCGGGCAACCTGTACCTCAACAGGAAGGAAATGACTTTCAACAGGAAACTACGCGAAGCGATGACCGCGGTACAGATAGAAAGGACATATACTAAGGAAGAGATTCTGACGTATTACCTTAACACGGTATATTTCGGTAAAGGCGCTTACGGAATCGAAGCCGCGGCAAATACATATTTCAGTAAAACGAGCAAAGACCTTTCTCTTGACGAATGCACTTTGCTGGTTTCGCTTTTGAAATCGCCGACGAATTACGACCCGATAGAGTATCCCGAGAACGCGAAGAAGAGAAGGGCTCTCGTACTTAACGCAATGTACGAGGAGAATTACATCACGAAGGAAGTAATGGAATCAATCGCGAACGGTCCCGTTCGCGTCGCATACAGCCAGCAGGAAATAAACAATGAATCTTCCGCTCCCGAGTTTACGGAATACGTCAGGCAGTTGATGCAGGAGAAAGCGGAAAAATACGGGTTCGACCTGTACAGGGACGGATTAAAAGTTTACACATCGCTTGATACGAGATTTCAGAAGCACGCCGACGATGCAGTAAAGGAACAATTAAAGTCATATCAAAAATCATTCAATTCATACTGGAACTGGAAAAATAACAAGGACATACTCGAAAGCGACCTTGAAAAATTCATAAAACAATCAGACGCGTACAGGAAAGCGCCGACGGACAACGACAAGAAAAAGATTTTCGATTCGATGAAGAACAACACCGCGATAATGGATTCCGTCAAGAGCCTCGCCACTACCGTTCAGGTAGGATTCGTGGTAATCAATCCGAAGACGGGAGAGATTAAAGCGATGGTCGGAGCGAATCCGCTGACAAGAACAAAATACGGATTAAATCACGTTACTCAGGTGAAGCGGCAGCCGGGTTCTTCATTCAAGCCCTTCGTGTATGCCGTGGCGGTAAACAACGGTTATTCTCCGGGATTTATGATTTCGAACGACCCCCTGTCTGTAAACATGGGAGGAAGAATGTGGACGCCGAAAGGCGGAGGCACGGGAGGAATGATGTCGATGAGGTACGCAATCGAAAAATCGATTAACGTAGTCGCCGTGAGAACGGCTATGGAATTGGCTCCGATTGACAAGGTAATTGACCTCGCGCACAAGATGGGAATTAATTCCGAACTTCCGAATTTTCTCTCGCTGGCGCTCGGAGTCGGAGAAGTTACACCTCTTGAAATGACTAACGCGTTCGGAACATTCGCGAATGAAGGAATATGGGTTGAACCGATTGCGATAACTAAAATTGAAGACAGAAACGGCAACCTTATAGAGCAGGTTGTTCCGGAGACAAGAGAAGTGCTCAGCGAAGAGACCGCGTACATTATGTCGGATATGATGGAAGGAGTTGTCAACGAAGGAACGGCTTCGTCAATAAGGCAGTTCTTTAACCGCCCTGCGGCGGGAAAGACAGGCACATCGCAGAATTACACGGACGCCTGGTTCATCGGATATACGCCTCAGTTCGTCGCGGGTTGCTGGCTTGGATTCGACGACGCCCGTGTTAAGTTCGGAGGCTCATACGGACAGGGAGGAAGGGCGGCGGCTCCTATTTGGGGGAGGTTCATGAAACTTCTTTACTCAGATGAAAACTTCGACTTCCCTGTCGAATATTTTCTTATGCCTGAAAACGTCGTAGAAGCGCAGGTATGCTCGATAACGGGAATGCTTGCGAACAGTTCCTGTCCTTCAGTCACGGATTTAATCAACAAGAAACTAAACAACAGGAAATGCTCGATGACTCACGAAGTCCGCGATTCACTTGCATTACCTCCAATCTCAAACGACGAGTAAAAATATATAAAACACAGAAAGGATATAAATTGGAAAGAACACTTTGCATTATCAAACCTGATGCGGTAAAGAAGAAAGTACAGGGAAAGATTATCCAGATGATACTTGACTCGGGATTCAACATGCTCGGCATGAAGATGCTGCAATTATCGACTAAACAGGCGCAGAAATTTTATGAAATTCACAAAGAAAGACCTTTTTATAATGATCTGGTTGAATTCATGACCTCCGGACCGGTAATAACAATCGCGCTCGAAAAAGCGAACGCCGTTAAGGATTACAGGGAACTTATCGGAGCAACTGACCCTGCCGAAGCCAAAGCAGGCACGGTAAGGAAACTTTTCGCTTCATCTAAACAGGAAAACGCGGTGCACGGTTCCGACTCGGCGGAAAACGGAATAAAGGAAGTTACATTCTTCTTTTCTGAAAGCGAATTATAGAATTCGATTACAAGTATTGCGCGGCGGCATCCGAAAGGATGCCGTCATTTTTTTTGCGGTTTAGAGATAATTATTGTCCTGACGACCTGCTCAATTTCCGGTTTGTATTTTTCGAACACGGACGGCTCGACGTAAGCGGCTATGAAAACGTTTTCCAATTTTGACGCTACATAGAATCTGTAGTAAGTCAGTTTTGCTTCTATTTTCGGGTCTATCGAATAAATCGTACGCAGAGAATCCTCGGCAAAAACGTTCTTGAACTGAAACTGCTTCCAGTAATCGCCTTTCGAATCGAGTTGTATGCTCATGTTCAGCGCTTCCTCTTTTTTCTTCGCCGTAGTATCAACGAGAATTATGCCCGAAAATTCTTTCTGGTTAATATTAATGCTTCGCGAATCAATCTGCTTCCAGTTTGGCGGAAATTTGCCGATAAGACCGACTTCGTTCTCCGTAAGATTTTTCAGAAGGGAATCAGGCATAAGCGAGGTATTGATTTTTCCTGTATCAGAACCCGTCGAATTGCCGTTGTTTCCCGAAATATTTTTCTTTCTGAGAGAATCCAGTTCACCGTTTAGGGAAGCGATATTCGTGTCAACCGAAGTATTAACTTTCGGTACGGTTATTCTCGGAGCTTTCAACTTCGGCGTGGTTATCTTCGGCGTCGTGACGTCGCTGCCCGTCGTGCCGTCTTCTGTCGGCGGGTCGGGCGGTCTGTTGGGGTCATCGACGTTCTGGTTCATCTGATTCAGGTTCTCCGGAAGATCCTGCATAACGATAAGTCTTTTCTGTTCGCCGTTCTCATCCTCTTTAACCGTCTTCGGAGTAATCGAAAAAATTATTATTGCCGCGATAATTATAAGCACATTCGCGGAGACCGTGCCGCGTATCATATTTCTTTGAAGAAGGTTATGGTATAAACGCCACGGGTTTTTCTTTCCGAGCCTGTCTTCGAGTATTTCTTCGGGCGTCCTGTTTCCGTTAATGATTGTATCTTCTTCCTTAGGCTCGCGGAATTTATTAATAAGGTCGGCAACAATCGGGTTGGGAGTAAGTTTTACGCCTGCCGTTCTTTTTACATCTTTTTCGGCGGATACAGTCTTACTTTCCTGACTGTAAACCGCGGTTTCGCCCACTCCGATTTTAATGAAAATCTCGACTTCCCGTCTTACCGTGCCTGCTTTCGGATGTATGAAAATTCTGTTCGACTGTGTTTCTTCGGATTCCGAATCATCAGATTTGTCTTTCACGCTGCTTTCGATTGTAACGGATTTCTTAGTCGGAATTTTTATTCTTAAAATATTTTCATCCGTAAGAGTAACCTGATAATTGCTGGCTTTCGCGGTCTGAGGTTTCGGTTCATCTTTTATTTCAGTCGTTTCCTTCTTAATCTCTTCTATGTCGGATTCCGTCTCCGGAGGGACAATTTCGGCATTCACGGATTCCGGTTTTTCGGGCGAGCCGATTGTAACCTGAACTTCGACCTCCTGTTTCAAATCATCTGTACGCGGATGAATGAAAATTTTATTTGACTGAGTTTCTTCGGACGGTTTGCCCGCTGATTTATCTTTTACGGAACATTCAACGAGCACGGATTGCCTTGTGGAGACTTTAACGAGCAGTACATTTTCGTCAATCAGGCTAACCTGATAATTGCTCTCTGTAACAGGCTGTACTGATTCCTCCCCCGCGTCTGTAATCGCGGTGTCTTCAGTATTCACGGGTGCCGCGTCCTGTTGTTCTTCGGTCTTTTCCGAATTTACATCTTCGCTTTCGTTTCCCTGTGTTTCAAGGGTTTCTGAAGGCTCTTTGTCCTTCTTTGTATTTTCATCATACTCAACCTGTAAAACTTCCTCATCGGGTTTCACTTCTTCGGGAGAATTTTCAGCGGGTGAAACGGAATCGATTTTCACGTTTTCCTCTTCGGGAATATTCTCCGCTTCATCCTGTTTAAATTCGGGAATCATATCTTTTTCAACAGGAATTTCCGGAACAGTCTTAACTTTAGGGGTTTTAGAAGTCCCGGGTTTTCTGCCCCGCTTTCTTACGGGTTTAGCCGATTCACTCCCGTCGTTTAAGTCCTTATTAATATTATCCTTATTTTCGGTATCCATTTAATAGAATCTTATAATTTAATCAACATAATAATAACAATAAATTCAATTAAGTAACTATTTAACTACGGAAAGCACGTTTTTGTTCGCCTTTTACCGCTTTTTGTCTAAAGAATTCGGAGTTCAAT
>DATMXZ010000083.1:0-17527 GCA_035561235.1 Ignavibacteria bacterium | reverse complement strand
ATATTATTCTGCATTTTAGTATCGTTACTATTCACTCAAGTGCAAGCGCAAATCGATTCGGTGAAACAGCCGCTTGACCACAGTGTTTATAATTTCTGGAAACGAATTGAGAACATAAAGGTTTCACCTGACGGAAAATTCACTACATACGAGATTAATCCACAGAAGGGCGACGGTATTCTTTACATACAGAATCCGGATAACGAGAGTAAAATTACGATACCTCGCGGAGCCGACTGTCAGATATCGCCAAACGGCGATTTCGCCGCGTTCAGGATAAAGGTACCCGAGGATACGACAAGAAAATACAAGTTCGAAAAGAAGAAAAAAGAAAGTTTTCCAAAAGAACAATTCGGCTATGTGCTTTTAAAAGATAATTTATCGGATAAAGACAGCATATTCAGAGTCCCGAGTTTAAAATCTTTCAAAGTAAACCCAAATACATTTTCCCGCGCCGCATATCTGACGGAAATCGATAAGAAGAGAAAGGATACGCTTTCAAAGAGCGAAACCGAAGTATTCGACCTTACACTACTTGACCCCGTTACGAAGAAATCCAGGGCTTTCAACAATGTAATCGAATATGATTTTTCGAAGAACGGCAAGTATTTCGGTTTCATTGCTTTGAAAAAAGGAAAAACGGATACTGCGCAGGTTTTTATTGTTGACGTTGAAACGGAAAAAACTGAGATGATATTTTCAAAGAAAGGCTACGGAAGCAATTTGGAAATAGATGAGTCGGGACGTCACATAGCGTTCATTCATTCACAGGATACATCAAAAGTTAAAAGATACGGGTTATATTACTCGGACGGTTTAAAGGTTAGACTAATTGCCGATACGACAAGCGCGCAGATTCCGCAGGGCTGGGAAGTAAGTCCGTACTGCGATTTGAAATTTTCATCCGACGGCAAAAAACTTTATTTAGGAACCGCCCCTAAAATAATGCCCGAACCGAAAGACACTCTGATTGACGAAGAAAAGTTCAAACTGGACGTATGGAACTGGCAGGACCCGTTCCTTCAGACGCAGCAATTGCACGATCTGGAAAAAACAAAAAAGCAAAATTATACCGCCGTTTATGACACTGAAACGCAGGGACTCTACCAATTAGGTTCGGAGCAGTTTGAGTCCGTGCGAGCGTCGTTCAACGGAAAGAGCGATAATTATCTCGCGATAGACCAGAATCCGTATAAGCGTTCTTCATCCTGGATACAACCTGACCAGGTTGACATTTATACACTGAATTACAAGACAGGAAAAAAAGAACTTTTAGCGGAAGGAGTTCAGTACGGATACGGAATATCGCCGACCGGAAAATATATCCATTGGTTTGACAACGCGGACAGTTCCTGGCACGTTTATTCGAACGAAAAAGAAACCTCGGTATGCGTCTCAAAAGATATTACCGCAAAGATATACGATGAACTTAATGACATCCCGAACATACCCGACCCTTATGGTATTGCCGGTTGGACTGCCGGAGACAACGATCTGCTGATTTACGACAGGTTCGATATCTGGAAAGTCAGCCCTGTGAACGAATACGCGCCGGTCAGACTGACAAAAGGACGCGAGGAGAACACGGTTTACAGATACCAGAGCGTTAACAAGGATTCTTTAAACATTTCACCTGACGAGAAAATATTTTTAAAGACAACAAACGAGGCAAACTGGCAGGAAGGTTACTGCGATTACGTCATAAGCAGACAGGAAATAAATAAACTGATAACGCTTGACAACAAATTCGTTTCGCTGTTTAAAGCAAGAGACAGCCGCAGGGTTTTATTCCAGAAATCTTCTTTTACGGAATTTCCCGACCTATGGACTTCAGACGTAACATTCGGAAACATAAAGAAACTAACTGAAGCGAACCCGCAGCAAAAGAACTACCTGTGGGGTTCGGTTGAAATCGTCAACTGGAAAGGTCTTGACGGCAGAGAAAATAAAGGACTGCTTTACAAACCGGAGAACTTCGATGCCTCGAAAAAATATCCGATGATTTCATATTTCTACGAACGGAACACGGACAGGTTCAACGTGTATTTCCTGCCGGCTCCGAGCCGCCCTGCGTTAAATATTCCCCTGTACGTCAGCAACGGTTACTTCGTATTCGTACCCGACATTCATTACGACATAGGTTATCCGGGCAGGAGCGCGTACAATTGTATAGTCAGCGGCTGCCAGTATCTTGCGGACAACTATTCATACATAGACAGAGACAACATAGGAATACAGGGACAGAGTTGGGGCGGATATCAGGTTGCTTACCTGATAGCGAACACGGATTTCTTTAAGGCGGCTATGAGCGGAGCGCCTGTGTCGAACATGACGAGCGCGTACGGAGGAATCAGACTCGAATCTGGAGTTACCAGGATATTCCAGTACGAAAGAGAACAAAGCAGAATCGGCGGAACACTTTGGGAAAAATTCGACTTGTACGTGGAGAACTCCCCGCTCTTCAAAGCGGATAAGATAACGACGCCTCTTCTTATAATGGCGAACGACGGAGACGGAGCGGTGCCGTGGTATCAGAGCGTAGAGTTTTTTGTTTCATTGAGACGGCTCGATAAAAAAGTCTGGTTCCTGAATTACAACGGCGAGGAGCACAACCTCGTGAAATGGCCGAACCGGGTTGACGTGTCGATAAGAATGAAGCAGTTCTTCGACCACTTGCTTAAGGGAGAACCGATGCCCGAATGGATGAAGGACGGAATACCCGCGACACAGAAAGGCCAGAAGAGTGGATACGGCATCAATTAGCAGTTAACATTTAACGGTTAGCAGTTAGATTGATGAATAATTTTTGCAGTCCGAGCCTTGCCCGAAACCTCGGGACAGGCTCTGACTGCAACAGATAATACCACGAACAATTTTTCCGGACATTGAGACTCTCATTTAAGCCAATTTTTCATTATTTTATTTTTTAATCAAAACGAATCGATGGCAAACAGAAAATACTCAGGGGCGTTCTGGACGGCAAACACGGTCGAACTTTTTGAAAGAGCGGCTTATTACGGATTTTTCATTGCGGTAACCTTATATCTGACAACCATCGTCGGCTTTGACGATATATGGGCGGCATGGATAGGCGGCGTATTTTCCGCGGGACTTTATTTCCTTCCGCCGTTCACCGGAGCTTTCGCGGATAAAATCGGATTTCGAAAAGCGATAATCCTGTCTTTTTTATTATTGACCATCGGATATTTTTCTCTTGGAGTTTTCCCGTACAAGGCAATGGTAATTCCGTCGCTTGCAATAATAATGTTCGGCGGTTCGTTCATAAAATCAATAATAACGGGCACGATTGCAAAGACTACGACCGAAGAAAACCGCGCAAAGGGATATTCGATATTTTACGGCATGGTGAACATTGGGGCTTTTCTCGGAAAGACATTCGCATATCCGTTAAGAATTGAACTTGGCGTCGAGTATATTAATCTATATTCCGCGTTGATGACTTTGATAGCCCTGATAATAGTATTCCTACTTTATAAAAACACGGATGTAACAGGAGAGGGGAAAAAATTAAGCGAAGTCTGGCAGGGATTTCTAAAGATTGTTTCTAACGGAAGACTGATTATTCTAATTCTTATTGTAACCGGATTCTGGATTATACAGCATCAGTTGTACGCGACAATGCCGAAGTACATTCTCAGAACGGTCGGCGTGCACGCATCTCCCGAGTGGATTGCTAACGTAAATCCTTTCGTTGTTGTAATTTCAGTTTATTTCATAACCCATCTTACAAAGAAAATACGCGCCATATATTCGATGAGCATGGGAATGTTTCTTATGCCGATATCGGCATTATGCATGGCATCGAGTTATCTGCTTGAAACATTCACGGGAACATCGGTTTCGTTTTTCGGGTTGTTCACCGCGCATCCGATAACGGTAATGCTTATAGTGGGAATTATCTTTCAGGGTCTTGCAGAGTGTTTCATCTCTCCAAGGTATCTCGAATTCTTTTCTTTGCAGGCTCCTAAGGGAGAAGAGGGAATGTATCTGGGTTTTTCGCACCTGCATTCTTTCCTTTCGTCACTTCTCGGTTTCGGTATTTCGGGATACTTGCTCACTGCATACTGCCCGGATCCTTCAACTCTGGCTCCCGACATGCTCGCGCACGCGTACGATAAAGCGTACTACATTTGGTTTTATTTCGCGGGAATAGGTCTGACAGCAGCGATTGCACTGCTCATATACGGCAAGGTAACGGACGCGATTGACAGAAAAAAAATTAAAAATCAAAAATTATGTTGACCGGAGTAAGAGTATTTTACTGCCTTCCCAAGCTGGAGCTTGGGAAGGAGGAAGTAAAATTATGAAATACTTTACGGGTTAATATGTCGAAGCGTAGTGATCAGAGAAAGCAGCTTCTAACTACTAACTTCTAACTACTAACTTCTGCTCTTATCAAAAGAATGCCGTTATCTGCGCTCTTCCCGTGTGTATAACCTGCTTCTTTCCTTCAGACCTGCCGTCATAGTTCACGGACGCCTGTATATTCTTGCTTATGCTGTAGTCGAATGACGCGCGCCAGTAATAACTTTTCCCCGATGGGCGGCCGCTTGTAAGTTCATACGGAAAATTAGTTTCTGGAAGATTAAGTATGACCTCATCCCTTTCAATTTCAAGCCGGATTCTTCCCGACGAAACAAACGAATACACAAACCGAAGTATCTGCTGGTTAATGCTTGCCTGTGTTTGCTTAACGGGATAAAAATCATCCGCTTTGGAAAAGTTCAGTTGGAATCCGCTTTCTATGCTTGGTATGGGTCTGTACGCCATATCGGTATTTATGTTATATGATGATATGTTTCTGTTTCTAACGGAATTCGCGGGCGCGTTATTCCTGTCATTCTTGCTGACATATTCAACCTGAGTCGTGATGTCTTTCGTAAGTCCGAGCCTCAGCCTGACGGAACGCTGAATGTTAAGGTTTTTTTCGTTACCCGAACTGTACTGGTTCATAGTCCGTGTTTGTATAAAGCGGAGACGAAGAGAATATTCGGGATTATTTTCGAAGAGAAACACATCCTGCTGGAACAATTGCGTTCCCGCTATGGTATTCGAATCATTAAGGAACGTCCCTGTATGAAGGTAATAAATATTGTCCGTGTTCGGGTCCTTGCTTTTTTCGTCTATGCGAAGATATGTTTCGGTCGATAGATTGTTATATATTGCAGCGATTACATTGTCCGAAGTCGAATAGAAATACCTCGAGGGTTTAAGCGTGAAACGGAGAGACGTTTTCAAATCGACAGTCGGGAAATACCTGTCAGTCGGTATATTAAGTTTAATGTAATTACCGTCGTAGTTAGTTAACTGGAATTCATTTTCATCCTGCAATCCGTTGAGGTTCAGGTCGCCGAGATAAATGTAGTTTCCCTGCCCGACAGGCACGAGAACGAATAACTTCTGCACGATAGCGGTTCTTTCGCTTGTTACCGAATACAGCGCGTCAGCAAGAACGGCGCCGTTAAGAGGAGAGAATTTCATCCTCGAATTCACGAGAACGGATTTATTGCTCTGGTCCTCGGACGACTGGAAATGTTCCGAATAATTTCTTTTCCTGATTGCGACGTCCGCGTCTGCGCTGAACCAGCCCGTGCCTGAATAAACAAGCCCGTACCTTTGCGTGAATGAATTCGACATGTTTATGATTTCTCCGCGGTAAGGCGAATCGTCTTTTCTGTAATTGAGTTCGGTAAAGAACGTGAAGTTCGCAACATTATTCAAAGACAATTTCGGTATGACTTCAAGAAAAGCGAAACTCTCCGAAAGAAGACTGTCTTTATAAAAAGTCTGAAGCGACGATTTCCTGTCTTCATTATTCATCGACGCCGACAGTTCGACATACTTCTGTTTCGCTTCTTCTCCGAAATATTTCTTGTAACCGAGAAACGCGCTTTGCTTGAACCATTTCCCGCCGGTCTTATAATTTTCATTGCTGCTCTTAATATTTTCCGCCGAGTATTTCGCGGTCGGCAGGTTTCTATTGAAACCCGGCGATTCCTGCGAATTGAATCCGAACTGTCCTGAGAATCTCGTCGAGTTGAAAAAATCACCCCGAAGAAGTTGGGCGAAATTTCCCTGAAGGCTTATTAGTTTTCCCGGGGCAATAATCAGGCTTCCGTCCCTGTAATTTTCCGAAGCGGAAGTTGTATCCGACAGGTCAAAATTTCTGTTGAATTCGGCAGAGTTTATACGGTCGAGAGTAACGAATTTCCTGTCAATGTACCGTTCCTTGTACGAGAGAGAAATGCTGTTGAAATTAATTCCGAGCAGTTTAAAATCAGTTTTTCTGAAACCTGCTTCTCCGTTAAGAGCCGGACCCGTTTTCTTTACATCCGAGAGAGAAAATTTGTTCTGATTGTAAATCGATACCGCTGATTCCATCTTCAGATAAAAACCCCTGTCCCTGCCGGAAGAATAATCAAGGCTTATTCCTGCAATCTGATATGATGTCGGGACAGGAAGAAAAATTACAGGCGCGTAACTCCCCTGACCGATACCGATGAAATTATACTGATACGTGCTGACGCTGTTATAGTCTCCCCTACCCTGGCCGACATAAGAGAAAGAAACCTGATAAAGCGCGCTGTCATTGCCGGGACTGAATCTGTAGAAAGTATAATTCGATCCGTTGATGAGAGTATCAACTTTTACGTAAGAACCGAGGGCTCTGTTAAGCGAATCCCTTCCGACATAACTGATGCCTGTACGCGTTGCTTTGAATCTGTCCGCTCCCGCATTCTGAAGAGCGACCCTGTCCGAGTCTGACAGTGTGAAATCTATTGTCTTGTCTTCATTATCGGTTTCGTTCAGGTATGAAACGTTTACGAGCAGTTTCTTTTCGAAGAACCTGTATCCGCTGTTGGCGACAATAAGAGTCCTGCTGTATTTTCTGTCCGAATATTCGAAATCGATAATTATTCTTGAAGAATTTGTAATTAGTCTTTTGTTCGTAAATGTAATCTGTCCGAGTCCGTAATCGATTATATAATCAGCCTGTTCGCCGCGCGTCATCTGAACCCCGTCGACAAAGACTTTTTCCGAACCCGAAAGCACGACGATATTAATTTCATTATAAAGTCCCGTAAGCCTGTACGGACCCTGCACTCCGTCCGCGCCGTTAAAACTGTTTGAATTGTACTTGCCGCGGGATACCGCGCCTGTAAGCATGAAATTGCCGTCTCCAATCTCGCCGTAACCTTTCGCGCCCTGTATTTTTCTTTTGAAATTCAGAAACTCGGAAGAAGAAAGATTAACATCGATGTCTCCGATGGTCGCCGCGAGGTTGTTTCCTTTGAGTTCTATGAAGACCTTATCAAGTTCCTGCAGTTTCTGAGTATTTCCTTCGGGCTGCAGGGGTGTCTTTTCGTCCGTGAGAGCGGCTGTAATTTCGATGTCTTTGGAAAGCCGTCCGTTCAACTGCAGTTTGAAACCCGAATTCAGCGTCAGGTCCCTGTTAGTGCCGAGTGTAAAACCGCGGAAGAGGCTGCCCGATTTCTGCAGGTCGGTTCCCTCAAAAAGATTTTCCAGAAGGTCGGACGACCTCGTCGCAATCTGAAGTGTATCGCCCGTAAGAGTATCGCGTTCCAACTTTAAGTCGAAGATGGAATATTCTTCCCTGAGCGAATACGGGAAAATGTCGTAACGGACAATCATATCATAAATACGGAGTGTATCAAGAGAATACTTTTTGAATATTCCTTTTGAAAAGGTTATGTCCCCTGTCCTGTAGTTGAAGTCATAGTCGGAATACCGCGCCAGTGTTACGTTGTCAACGATAAGCGTTTCCGAATTCTGGATTATGAACTTATCGCCTGTAGAAATGAGAGTATCCGTAAAAACGAATTTGAATTTTTGCTGCTTGTAATTCGGGTCATTCTGGGAATGAGCAAATCCCGCGAATGCCGTGATGCAGGCAAATACGCAAATCCACGCAGCCGTTCTTATTGAAACCGGCTTAATGATATTTTGACAAATCCGAAGTTTCAGTTATCGTTTCGGGTTTTTTTAATAGAATAGTATAAGAACTCTTCTTATAACCCTCCTCTTCTATTTCTACGTTAAAAGGAATGCCTTCAATCAGTGTAACCGTTTTGTTTCCCGTTGTCGTGAATTTTGAGAATGTAAATGTAAGCGCCCCGCCTAATGTTTTTTTCAAACGGCCGAGATTCTGAGAATCGGACGAGTATAATTCGTACGACGAAAGAGAATTAAGAAAAACCGATTCATCGTTATTATCCACCGAAACATTAAAAACTTTTTTCCGCATGAACAGATATGCGGGAACCGCAACGATTACAAGCAATACGGCGAACAGTCCGATGAGAACAAACAGCCTCCACGCGCCGTATTTGATTCGTATTTCAAGCGGTATGTATGTAACAATTTTCTTATCCTTGAGCACGGGCTTAAAAATTTCCGGTACGGTTTGAAGCGCGAAAAGCGTTTTAAAACTGTTCATGTAATTATCGTCGAGGGCAATATCCACGTTAGTTACTTCGAGAACAAGATTTCCGCCGACGGAAAAGTCCTCCTTGAAGATAGTGTTGAACGAAAATTTCGGAGATATTTCAGGCATGTCGAAAATGACCGTGAACCCTTTCACCTCGCCTTCAGGAGATACATTGCTGACCGTTGAAGGAGTTATTGTCTGAGAGCCGAGAGTCTTGACCGAATAATCAGACGACTTGAAGTTTTCAAGATGAACATCGAGTTTGGCGCTCTTAATCGTATGCGGAAAGAGATTTGATTTCAGCGTTAAGTCGCTGAAAGTTTCCTTGATTTTTTCGCCTTCCTCGAAATCGAAACCTCTGAGAAGTTTGCCGTCGTAGAAGAGTTTCATCGGGGTTATTTTAGACTGTGTAACTTTCGGCACGAGCACTATTGTCCCGACATCCAGAGGCTTAAGCGTTATGGCTTTTTGCTTTATGCCTATATTGCGGATTAAGGCGTCATAATAATCGTAAGACGACTGCGGCAGAGTTTTTTTTGAATACACAATTCCGTAAACTACGTAACCATTGGACTCCCAGCCCGCCTCCACAACTTTCTCGGGTATCGGGAAAAGAAGAATTTTTCTGAAATTATCATCACCCCGAAGTTTCTTATAAAATTCAAGCGTATTGAAATATGACGAGTCCCCGCTGCCGCTGTTGTCGTTAATGTTATCGGTCACGAGCCAGATTACAGCAGTCTCTCCTTTCATTTTAGCGATTGCCTTGTCGAGAGCCTCCATCAGGTCGGTCGTTCCGAATCCGCCGTCATTCGCTCTCATCAATACCATCTTCTGAGTTATTTGCTCGGGTATTAATTCCTTGCCCGTTCCGCTGAATATTTCCTTCGGCGAAACCAGTCCGCGCTTAGAATCTGATTTCGTAAAAAGATATACTCCCGAATTATCCTGCTGCCTGACTGAATTTTTTATCAACGCCTTGCAGAATGTCTTGAAGGCGCTGCTCTGTTCCCTGTAATAACCGGACATGCTGCCCGAATTATCGAACAGAAAAATAAATTCATTGTTGTCCTGCGGGAATGCCGCGCACGATAACAAGAGAAAAACGACCGGGAACAAAATTATCTTTTTCATTTTGCATATTTATTTTTTTGAGAACAAAACGCTCCCGTTTTCAACCACTGCCCTGCCGGACGAAGCCTTCACGAGCCTGTCGTTAATAGCCCTGCCAAGTCCCTTGTTTTCCACGAGTCTTGTGACAAGGTAATTGAAATTCTTTTCATCGGCAATTCTTAAATCCGAAAACAAATTAAGCGCAGTTTCCTTTAAATCTCTGTAAACTCCGAAATCCACTATTCCTGTATTTGCATTAACTTTCTTGAAATACTCTAAATCCTCAGCGATATAAAGCGGAGTGTGAGGCGAGTAATGAGACAACAGCATACCGGGCGAGGATATTTTTGACGCTTTACCTTTCAGCGCCGTGACTTCCTTTCCTGTCACTTTTTCAATATCCTCTTTCGTCACGAAACCGTGCCTGAGAATAATAATTTTATCATCTTCGAACCTGACGACGGTGGACTCGATACCGATACGGCACCGCCCTCCGTCCAGTACGTATCCGATTTTTCCGTCAAGTTCTTTAAGAACATCTTCAGCCGTAGTCGGCGATATTCTGCCGAACATATTTGCGGACGGCGCGGCAATCGGTTTTCCGCACATTGTCAGGACCTGCCTGAACAGAGGATGCGCGGGAATCCTAAGCGCCACGGTATCAATTCCGGCCGTTACTATATCGGGTATGATTTTATTCTTATTCAGAACGTAAGTAATCGGTCCCGGGGAAAAAGTATCGGCAATTTTAAATACACTTTCGGGTATAAATTCCGCGTACTTTTCAAATTCTTCTATTCCCGAAACGTGAACAATCAAAGGATTGAAATCAGGTCTTTTCTTGGTCTCGTAAATTTTCAGTACGGCGGATGGATTCAGCGCGTCAGCCGCGAGACCGTACACAGTCTCGGTCGGGAGCGCAACGATTCTTCCCGCCGTTATTTCCAGAGCGGCATCAGCCGGATTATTTATTATCGATGTCTTCAATAATTCAATATCCTTATCATTTCGTACAAAGCGATTCCCGTCGCTACGGATACGTTCAGAGACTGCTTCATTCCGAGCATAGGCAGTTCGACAGCAAAATCAGACGCTTCGATTACTTCCTTCGATACGCCCGTAATTTCGTTTCCAACGGCGAGACAGAGAGGGAATTCTTCCTTCTTTACGTCCCATATCATCCTGCCTTTGTCCGTTAGTTCAAGCGAGCAAATTTTAATGCCCTTTGATTTTATTTCATTTACTGCTTCCATCGGGTCCTTGTAATACTCCCAGGGCACGCTGAGAGTCGCTCCGAGAGCGACTTTTTCGATTTCCTTTCTCGGCGGATACGGTGTATAACCCGTAAGATATATTTTCTCTATGAACGCGCCGTCGGACGCCCTGAAAATCGCGCCGACGTTGAAAATACTCCTGATGCTATCGCACAGAACATAGACAGGATTTCTTTTAAATTCGCCTATGCGTTCGAGAGGTTTTCTGTTTTCCTTTATTTCAGCGTGAGTTAGTTTTCGCATCGTCTATAAATTAATCAATCAGCATATTTTATTTTTCTCATCGCGAAGAAGCACATCCGCAGCAGCATTAACCCGTCGCGGAACCTGTTAATGTTCGTACTGCCGTATGTTCTTTCGCCGTATCTTATCGGCACTTCAATGATTTTTAGTTTAAGTTTCGACGCCCCGAACAGCAGGTCGAAATCGCCGAACGGGTCGAAATCGCCGAAATACTTCCTGTTGTCTGCAATGCGCCTGTAATCGCTGCCGAACAGAGCCTTCGTTCCGCAAAGCGTATCGGTGATTCTCTGTCCGAGCAGCCACGTAAATACTTTGCTGAAAAAAATGTTTCCGAACTTGTTCAGCCGCCGCATCGCTTTTTCCTGCATCTGGTAAACATTTCGCGAGCCGTTTATGAATTCCCCTTTTCCGCTTGCAAGAGCGTTGTAGAATTTGTTCAGGTCTTCTGGAGCAACTGTCATGTCGGCATCGAGTATTATGAATATGTCGCCTTTGGCTTTTTCAAATCCCTTCCTCACGGCATCGCCTTTGCCTTTTCCCGCCTGCCTGAAGAGTTTAATGTCCTTATCCGGATTTTCCTTTATTACCTGCTCTATTCTTGAATACGTATTGTCGGTGGAATTTCCTTCTACAAAAATAATTTCAGTATGGCTTCCAAGTTCGGGAATTCTGTCCACAATTTTGCTTATGTTTCCTTCTTCATTCCTGCACGGAACCAGAACAGTCGTTGAATAGTCGCGGCTTTCATTTTCGCTTTTTTCAAAATCAGCAACTACCCATCCTGCGAGGCACAACCTTCTTAGCAGCGGGAGTTTGGACAAATACCTGTTCGCGATATACGAAATCAGCGGAATCTTTTTAGGAATTAGAAGCAGCGAACCGCTTTTACCCGAGTTAAAGCCCGACAGGCGGAGAAGATTTTTTATTTCTTCAATGTACAGCCAGTTCCTGTTTCCTTCTTTTAGTTTTAAGCCGAGTGCCTCACCGATTTTCAGCAACGGGTTCCAGAAATAGTTGTAATAAGTTACGATTACTCTCGTGCCCGCGCGTGAAACGTCCTGTAATTTTTCAAAAACCTTTTGTATGTCGTTCAGTGTGCCTATCAGATCGGATACGATTATAAAGTCGAATTTTTTGTTTTGCCTTTTCAATTCCACAAGCGGCTCTTCAGATTCAATGTCCGCGGATATGAACTCGATATTCAAATGCGATTTCATTCCTTCGGAAATCATATAAGTGTTTATCTCAATTCCCGTGCGCTTCGCGCAATCAAGCGCCGCAAGCGTTTCACCCGTGCCGCAGCCGATTTCAAGCACGGCGGAGTCCTTACCGACCAGTGACTTTATGAAACCGGCTATGGAATCGTGATAATACCTGTTCCTTCGCCGCCAGTAAATTTTGCTTTCGGCAAATTCCTTAGTACCGAAATCTTCGTATGTGAATGCTTTTTTTGACAACTATTTATACACGAGATAAAATTCAGCCGCCCAGACAGCAATAAAGAAAAGGCAAACCGAGAATCCGAATATTTTTTGTTTCGAACTGAAGTTTCCGAGTCTGAACCTGTTTTCAACCGCAAACTTCACCGTACCGATTACGAACAAAGGTATCAGAACGTAATGATATCTGGCGAGCGCGACGAATATGAAAAATGTAAGAAGCCAGGTGAAGACATAACCGTACAGGATGAGCCGTCTTCTATTCACGAGCATCAGTCCCCACGTTCCGAGAATCATCACGGCAAAATACGGAAGGTTCAGCAGAGCGGTAATCAGCGGATTAATAGACCTGTAAACTTCCGTCGAAGTTCTTGCCCTGCCTTCGCCGGGAGTGAAATAAAGCAGCACCATCCTTTCGCTTGAAAAGAAATAAACTAGTTTTTTTATTCCCACGAATGCGAACTTATGGGGATTTTTCAAAGCGTACTCCATTCCCGCCTTATAGAACGCCTTGTCCCTTTCCGCTTCATCCTGAATATTGAAAATCGGATTCGTGTCCTCTATCTTATGATACCACGTGCCCGTAGCGTCGGGATTGCTTCCCGACCAGAACGTAGAGCCGCCGTGAGTTCCTACGCTGTAAGTGTTCAGCACAATTTTATTTCTAATCAGCCACGGCAGCACCACGATGGCCGCGCCCGCGAAGAAATAGACGGTATACTGTAACGCTCTTTTTAATCTTTTCGTCTTGAATCCCTCGAAATATTTTCTCGAATAAACAAACAACGCAAGCGGGAATATCAGCATCGAAAACATGAAAGACGAGCGGACGAGAAAAGCATAACCGGCGATTAAGCCGATTATGAATATTTTTCCGTCTATTTTATCCCCATAGAAGTAATACAGAATAACGAGAGCAAGCAACCCGAACAATGTTTCGCTCAGTAGTGTCTGCGTGAAAAGAATGTTTGACGGAAAAAAAGTAAATATAGCGAGCGCTGTTATCGCCCGCTTCTTATCAAAGAATTTCAGGCATAGCATAAGGAACAACACGCCTGTTAACACTTCGAGCAGCGACTGCGCAATCCTTACGTACAACTGGTCTGGACCTGTCAGCGCGTAAACGCCCGCAATGAAAAGCGGATAACCGATAGTTGAAGATGCCGTGGGCTTTCCGTCGAGCGAGTACTCGCCTGATTTCACCATGCTTATGGCAAGTTTGTGGTAATCAAGGCTGTCCGAACGAAGGTCTGCCGTGAGAGTGAATGCTAGAATCAGTTTAATAAGCAGAGCCGCGGAAAGAATAAGAGCTATATTTCTCTTATCCCTTCTGTCAAGCGTTATGTTGTTAATATCTCTAAGCATTTATTTTTCCGCGACGAGGATGACTCCCGTCCCCTCTTTGTTGTTTGATTTCGTGTCGAGCCACATCAGTATCAGAACAAACCACAGAGTGAACAGATAATAAAGCGGAAGAATTAGAATCAGCAGTTTTGACGCGCCCGCCATTATTATCGGATACTTGATTCCGAACTTCCAGGAAATCGTACCGAACTTACCGTACGCGTACCTGAAGTTAACGACCTTCAAGCCGGCTCTTTCGACTTTTGCCGTGATATCCTCTTTTGAATAACCGTTCCTGGCGTGCTCCTCGATGAAACTCTCGTCGTCGTGTTCGTGCGCGTCGCTGCCGCCGAGGTCGGACGGAGTGTTAATGAGGAGTTTGCCGCCTTTCCTGAGCGCGCGGGCGAAATTTTGCAGCACAAGTTCGTCTTCAACTATATGCTCCATTACATCAACGTTCAGAATGAAATCAAATTTTTCACTGTAATCAATTTTCGTCAAATCGCCGACTTCAAATTTCGCGTTCGTGTATCCGCTTTTGCCGAAGAAGAAATTGCAGTCATCAACCTGTTCATCCTTCACGTCAATTCCGAATATCGTGCAATTCCTGAAATACCTTGCGAGGAAATACGAGTACTGACCGAATCCCATTCCCGCGTCGAATATGTCAAGTTTTTCGTCCCTTCCGAAAAGCCCCCGAATTTCTTTCTTCACGTGCCAGGTTCTGAGAAACATAAGGTCGAGCACGCGATAGAAAACCTTTCTGAGAAAAGGCCTGCGCGCTACGGCGTCGCCGAATACTTTTTTTACAGGGTCGTACTTCAAATCAATTCCTTTCTTTTAATGTAAGATTTTCGAGTTGCTTCACGTATTCCTCCCAGGTGTATTTAATTTTTTCTTTTTCGATGTTCGCAGAAAATTCCGTTCCGAGGCTCTTCGAGAAAAATTCAATAACGGCATCGGACAATTGCCTTGTATTTTCAGGCTCGACGAGGATTCCCGTTTTCCCGCTTATTACAACCTCGCCAATTCCCCCGACGTCGGTGGCGATGACTGGCTTGTCGTAAAAATAACAAATCTGCACAATGCCGCTCTGCGTTGCGCTGAGATACGGGAGAACGACCGCGTCAGCCGCGGAGAAAAAATACTTAATTCTGTCATCGGGCAAAAAATCCGATACGAGCAATACGTCATCCTGCAGTTTCAGATTTTCAATTTTCTCCCTGTAAGGTTTCTCGTCGTCGTAGAATTCACCCGCCACGAGTAGTTTTGTGTTACCCGATTTCAGAATCCCGGGCATCGCGTCGAGAAGGTAATGAAGCCCCTTGTACCTCCTGACATAACCGAAGAACAGAATCACGTTTTCGTTTTTCAAATCCCTGCCGTATTCTTTTCTTATGAACTCCCGCGCCTGCTGCCTGTCGACTTTTTCGCCGAATATGTTGTATAGCGGATGAGGCGTGAAGACGTAAGGCTTGTTCTTTTTATTAAGAAGTTTCAAATCTTTCTCGACTGTTTTTGACTGCACGATGAAATAATCCGCGACCGAGAAAGCAAGTTTCGTAAGGAAGATATCTCCGAACCTCTTCTCGTGAGGTATAACGTTATCGCAAATATACAATACCTTTGTCTTCGTAAACATTTTCACGAAAAAAGCGATTGTGAAAAAGCACGGCGCGAAGAAAGGAATCCAGTACTTGTAAATCAGCAAATCCGGTTTCTCTTTCCTTATCTTCAAAGCGGTAAAGAACCAGTTGAAAGGATTTATTGAGTCGACCGCTGCTTTATTATCGGCATCGGGAATTCTGTAAGCGGGCTCGGATGTTTCGTACTGGGTTTTTCCCGGAAATAAAAATTCGGGATACTGCCTTTTGAAAGAGTACACTTTCACGTTGTGATTAAAACTCAGATACTTATAAAGTATTGAGGTGTACTGGGCGATGCCGCCTCTCATCGGATATGCCGTGGATACGATAACAGCCTTCATCAGACGGCGAGTTTATTTACTGAATCGACAACATCCTGCGGGTTCAGGTAATCCATGCATTTGTATTCTTCGTTCGTACATCTCGGGCTGAAATAACATTTGCATTCCTTTGCCGGTCTTACAATCACGCCGCTGCCGTAAAGTTCGAACTCGTTAGGATTAAATATATTGTTCAAAAGAACCACTTTTTTCCCGAGCGCGATTGCTATGTGCAATCCCATAGTAACTTGAGTAACGACAACGTCGCATTTGTTTACAAGATTAATGAACGTCTTCAGGTCAAAATGCCCGAAGTACCTGCATTTCGTCTGTTCGGCGAGATAAGTGTTGTTTTCGTGCTCCTGCTCGCCGCCGAGAAGAACGACTTCGAATTTTTTTTCTTTGAGTTTATTTATTGTTTCAATCCAGTATTCGTTTTTCCAGAGCCGCGACGTCCAGCGCGAGCCGCATCCGGTATTGAGTCCTACGATTTTTTTGTTATTGCTTAAATCCCAGTTCCTGTCGGAATTTTTGTCAACGTCGAGGAGGTATTTTTCCTTCTTAAAACTGTATCCGCATATTTCAAATATTTCTTCGGGATAACTTTTGATATTCTTCTTCGAATAATCGTCGAACATGCCCGTGAGAAGTTTATGCTCCGCGTCTTTGTTCACGGGATAGCACGAACCGTTAATCAGAGTGTATCCGAATTTCTTATAAGAGTTAATTTTCGACGCGAGGGCAACCGCCTCCTTATCCTTGTCGAGATTAATAACAACATCAAATTTCGTTTCCTGAAGATAAAGGACGCTTGCAAGATTAAACTTCAAGGGCACATCGACGTTGATTTCGGTATCCACGGGAAGAAGTTCGGGAAAATCCGTCAGCCAGTAAATTTTCGCGTAATGATATTCGTCCCTCAGCGGATACAGAAGCGGAGTTGTGCGTATCACATCGCCTGCCGCGCCGAGTTTAATTATTAGAATTTTCCTGTTGAATTTCTCGTAGTACGAGCAATCCGAACAATCAACGCCGTGCAATTTCGAAGGCTTGCAGGGCACGTCGGCCCTTAAATGCCTGCAGTCATATTTCACCTGCTCGAATTTTATCATAGAATTAATTTTGATAAATAAAAACCCTGCATTTTTCAGACAGATAAAAATGCAAAAAACAATCAAAAACACGGGCTTTTCCGAGCATTCGGAATCACCCGATTTTATAAAAATATTGTAATTGTCCGAGAAAACAAAGTCAAAGGAAAGCGTATTATTGCATTTACAATCTTATTTCGCGGAGACATTTTCTCTTCGCGGGAGTGTTAGTATTTACCGGCATTACCGGCGGTTCTTTGAATCCAAGCACGTGCAGGCTGAAAAACTGAAATATACGATACGGTTAAAGCAAAGTGCATTCCTAAACGGATAAAAGAAATTCAATGCATCACAAAACCGAATAACGTTCTTTACTATTAATTGAGTCCGTCAAATCAATTAATTATTTTCAGCAGTGCCTTAATACGGTGTTCACCTCACATCCGTATTTATAACCTTGTTCACGAATACCGTTGAATCCGTACTCGCCGGAAAAGCGCATTTTTTATCGGAATCGGGGATGATACTTTTGCTAACCGCGGAGCCGCCGCCGAATAACAACAATGCTGCGAACATAAAAATAATGT
>DATMXZ010000082.1:0-4871 GCA_035561235.1 Ignavibacteria bacterium | reverse complement strand
TATCGTAAGGATTTAATAACAATACCGTTTCTTTATTTCACCAGTATCATTTTCTTTGCAACCGAATATTTCGGCGTCTCGAACCTGTAGAAATACAGACCACTTGCAAATCCCGACGCGTCCCAGGTGTATGTGTGCCGGTCCGCAGGCATATCCGCGTCTATTAGCACAGCGACTCTCCTTCCAAGAGCGTCATAAACCGAAAGTTTCACGCGCGTGCTTTCCGGCAGTTGAAATTAAAAATTTGTCGTCAGGTTGAACGGATTCGGATAGTTCTGTGAAATTTCATAACCTGTCGGAACCGGTATGAACAGCGTGTCGTAAGGCTGTGAGTATTTCGCGAGTATAGTGTAATCGTAACTCGTCAACGACTGGTTTCTAATTGCGATATACATATTGTCATCGCCGCCGATCGCAAAACATTTTGGAATTGCGAGAAACGTCGGGAGCGATTCCTTCCTGGTTACCCTGATAAGGTTTCCATACGGGTCATATTTCAATATCGCGATAGAATTGCTGTCCAGGTTGTACGGAATACCTGTACGTTTACTGTACCCGCAGGCATAAATAAATCCCCGCGCATCCTCTTTAAGTTCCGTAAGAAATTGTTCGGAAGTATCGCTGACGTGGTATTTCCTGTCCCACAATAAATTGCCGTCAGGGTCGAATTTCATCAGAGCAATATCGCTGCCGCCCGGATTCCTGACGGTTTCGAATCCCAGCAAGACATTGCCGTCTTTTGTTACAAGGCATCTCTGTGTATTATTAAAATAATAACCTGATGAGATTTGATATTTTTTGCAATCTTTAGACCATTTCACTTCACCTGAACGCGATATACAGTGAAGGAAAAGTGTATCTATATATTCACCGCAGAGATAGTAATGCCCATTATTATCCTCGGATATATTCAACTTGTAGATTACGTGCGGAATATTTTTTTCCCATACAAGACTTCCAGCACCTGAAATTTTCTTTATTTTATCATTGCCCGCTATCAGAATGTTATTTTCTTTATCAAGGAATGTGACATCGATGTATTCAGTAGTTGTATACGACCAAAGTGAATCGCCGTTGCTTTGATATTTAATCAAATAATTATTCGAGTAATCGAAACAGGAAACAATTACATTAGAGAGTGAATCGATTAACGGACCTTTTCTGTAACTGTATGAGTAGGCGTTATTCATAATGCGCGTCCATAATAAGTCGCCGTTACTGCTGTACTTCAGCGTGACAAAATTATTCGTATAATCTATCGAATCCTGAAAAACACCGGTAACATACACATTTCCGGATTTATCCGTAACCAGAGAAACGGGACTATCTGCGTACGGACCGGGATTGAGATAACTTATTGCCCATAACATGTAACCGTCCGGGTTGTATTTAATTGTCACAATGTCCAGATACGATGTTCTGTTGTCGAAAGGTCCGGTCACAGCCGTCCCGGTCACAAAAATATTCCCGTCCTTATCTACTGCAATCTGCTCCGGATCATAACCTTTGTTCCAAGGACCTTTATATATTTTGTACCACTCGATAGCCGCTTGCGGAAGACAGTTATTTACGAAAAACACCAACGCAAAAAAAACTAAGAGAACTCTCAGATAATTTTTCAACATGAGTTTTTATTTTATTAGCACCATTTTTTTTGTTTCAGAAAAATCTCCAGCCGTCAACCTGTAGAAATACAGACCGCTCGAAAGCCCTGCCGCTTCCCAGGTGTATGTGTGCCAGTCCGACTGAATGTTGTCGTCGATGAGGTCCGCGACCTTTCTGCCAAGCGCGTCGTAAACAGTAAGTAATACGTGCGTGTATTTAGGATTCCGGAATTTAGACTTTGTCGTCAGGTTGAACGGATTCGGATAGTTCTGCATTAAATCGTAACCGGTGGGAACGGTAACCGGTATGAATAAAGTATCGTACGGCTGCGAGTACTTTACGAAAATAGTTTTGTAGTAGAAATGATTTTCGGTGATGTAATCAGTCAAAGCCACGTACATCTTAAAATCCTTACCGACAGTGAACGATTTCGGGAAACCGCTATAAGTCGGCAGAGTCCCGAATCTCGTCGTCCGTATTATATTCCCGTTCGGTTTTATTTTCAGTATAACGAAATAATCGTTTGCGTTTATTGGATTGTTCGCTTTCCTGCTGTAACCGTAGGCATACAAAAATCCCCTCGAATCTTCCTTGAGTTCGTGCAAGACCTGAATTGAAGTATCGGACAGCGAATATCTAAGGCTCCAAAGCAAATCGCCGTCAGGATTATATTTATTTAGGAACATTTCACTGTAACTTCCCAGCGGATTCTGTGACGCTATTACGATATTCCCGTCCTTTGTTATAAGACATCTCTGGTCTCCGTAAAAATTATAGTTCGTCTGATTGTATCTTTTTATTTTTTTTGTCCAGACTACATCGCCGGTATTTGAGATTTTACAAAATACAATGCTGTCTAACTTATTTCCGCAAAAATAATAATTTCCGTATTCATCACCCATTATGTCCGCATAATTAAACACACCTGACATTGTCTTCTGCCATACAAGATTTCCCTCATTGTTCAGTTTTCTTATGCCGTGCAAGTCAGCAATTAAAATGTTATTATCTTTGTCGGACATTGATCCGATAATTTGATCCGTGGTTTTATACTTCCACAGCGAATCCCCGGAACTATTATATTTAATTAGGTAAGAATAATTTAAATCACGGCAAAACACATACACGTTTAATGACGAATCAAGCACAAGTCCTTTGCGGTAAACGTCACCCAGATACGCGTTTTGCTGTTTCGCTGCCCATAATAAATTTCCGCCGGGACTGTATTTCAAGGTGACATGTGAATATACATTACTTACCGTGTCGAAAATATTTCCTGTTACATATACATTACTGTACCTGTCCAGAGTCAGTGATTGAGGATAGTCTTCGGCGCTTCCTGAACTAAAATAACTTTTCTGCCAGATTATGTTCCCGCTCGGACCGTATTTCACCGTAACAATATCAAGATATGCCGTTTTATCGCTATAAGGACCAGATATCGCTGTCCCGGTAACATAAACGTTGCCGGAATCGTCCGAAACAACCTGCTCCGATTCGAATGCGATATTTTTCGGTCCGGAATAAATATTATACCAATCAACTGCCGCCTGCGGCAGACAGTTCTTTACAGAAAAAGCAAAAAACAATAAACCGAATAAAACTTTCAGATATGTTTTCATCCTCTGATATTATTTTAATAGCACCATTTTTTTTGTTTCAGAAAAATCTCCCGATGTCAGCCTGTAGAAATACACGCCGCTCGGAAGCGAACTTCCGTCGAATTCCGCTTCGTACGTCCCGGGCATAAGACTTTCGTTAACCAGAGTTTCGATTTCCTTTCCGAGCAGGTCGTATATCTTCAGCGATACAATCCCATTTTCAATTTTCGATTTTCCGTTTACGGGTATTTCGAATTTTATCTTCGTCACGGGATTAAACGGATTGGGATAGTTCTGTGAAAGCGAGAATTTCTCCGGAACGTTAGACGAAATATTGTTCATGCCTATCACGAAACCGGAATTATAAAAATTCCTCGCTATGTCTGCAAGAAGTTTGAGTTTTGTTACTGCATTCCAATAAAAAGTACCGCGCGCAACCATCTGACAAATAATAACTTTCTGTGTGTCTCCGGGATTCATTGTAAAATCATTACTTCCCAGACCGATGATGAATCTCCTGTCACCCGAAGGATTGATAGTTACCGTTGTTCCATTCGGTCCTCCGCAGTTCTGAACAGAACCTCTGTACTCAGTCCATCCTACTGCAGTTTCAGGATCTCCGGGATAGCAGAATTTCACCTGCTTCTGTGGAATAATAAGAGGATCAATATACGGCGAGCCGTCTTTTTTATTTCCCATCAGGAACTGGTAAGCCTCTTCCGGTAAGGAGGGATCCTGCTCACAGATTATCCCGCCGCTGCCTGTATTTGTGAAGAAGTTGAATGACGACATATTTATATCAACAGGAGGATTCACCGATTTATTTACGCACCCTTTCAATAGAACAATACCAGCCGCCGGAGGATTCAAGCCGTATGTAGGCGGATTTCCCGTCCCGTCAAAATTCTGCGAATTATAACAGAAACCAAGTTTCCTTGATGTATCGCAGCCAATGTAATCGTCATTGCCGTTGCCAATATCAGGATCGGTTATTATTCCCATAAATACCTGATTCCAAGCAGTATCGCTTTTATTTATTATATCAAACTTAAGAAACTGCATATCGGAGTATGCCGCTAAGGAGTATCCCCACGCTGTTAATCGCATCTCTGCTTTTATCGGATAAGTGCCTCCGGAAAATCCTTCCGAGGGATCGTGGCTGTATGTAAATCCGTCTGTCATACATACAAAAATCGTCTGTTGAGCGTTCTTAACACCCGGAGTATCTATATTCTGGTCATATACCCCGTTATTGTTAATATCAACGTACGGAGCGCCGAAAGGAACCATCCTGTACCAGTTCGCCCAGTCTGTATTTGACGGACCGTCACCACGGGTAACTTTGTATAAACGGAAAGTCGAGTCGGTGTAAGGCATACCCGAAACCATTCTCCCTGGAACGTATTCGCCATTATAAGAGCAGGAAGCAAGCCGTAAATTTCCGTTTACATACGTACCGATGCTTAAACCGGTAGTAAATATTGCGAACCTGTCTGAACCTACCGGCCACATGAATCCGGGCGTGTTGTTAGCACTGATATCCTGATTGAAAATGCCTGAATTCTGTATCCACGTATCAATGTTGTTCGGATTAAAATGTACCTGAGTTTGGACAAATTGCGCATACAGATTTGACATTAACGCGCTTAATAAAAATGTTAATAT
>DATMXZ010000081.1:0-4642 GCA_035561235.1 Ignavibacteria bacterium | reverse complement strand
TTCCGTAATTGGTACAGGGTATGTTGGTTTGGTGTCGGGAACCTGTTTCGCGGAGATGGGCAATAATGTCATCTGCGTCGATAACAGCCCTGAAAAACTTAAAAAGTTACAGAACGCCGAAGTTACGATTTACGAACCCGGACTCGAGATTATTTTCAGCAGAAACATAGAAAAGAAACGGCTGAGTTTCACCGGAGATTTAAAGAAAGCGGTCTTAAATTCCGAAGTCGTGTTCCTTTGCCTGCCTACACCGCAGGGCGAAGACGGCTCCGCCGACCTTCAGTACGTGCTCGGCGTAGCGAAGGAAATAGGCGGAATATTAAAATCAAGCGGAAATAAAGGATATAAAATTATCGTGAACAAGAGCACTGTTCCCGTGGGCACGGCTCAACTTGTCGAGAACGAAATTCGAAAAGAAGGCGGCGATAATTTTGACATAGTCTCAAATCCCGAATTTCTCCGCGAAGGTTTTGCGGTCGAAGATTTCATGAAGCCCGACAGAATCGTAATAGGCTCAGAGAGCAAAACGGCGCTCGAGAAAATGAGGCTCCTTTACGAGCCGTTCGTGAGACAGGGCAATCCTATCGTGGAAATGAATACTGCGAGTTCGGAAGTGACGAAGTACGCCGCGAATTCCTATCTCGCGATGCGCATAACTTATATGAACGAACTTGCGAATTTCTGCGAAGCGGTGGGGGCTGATATTGACAACGTTAGACGCGGAATGGGAACGGATACAAGAATCGGAAAGAGATTTCTATTCGCGGGCATCGGATACGGCGGCTCCTGTTTTCCGAAAGACGTGAACGCGCTCATAAAAACTTCCGTTGACCGCGGCTCGGAAATGAATCTGCTCACCGTCGTCGACAGAATAAACAAGCAGCAGAAAAAAGTACTTTTCGATAAGGTCGTGAAGCACTTCAACGGGGATATTAAAGGAAAGAATTTTGCCGTGTGGGGACTTGCATTCAAGCCCAACACGGACGACATGCGCGAGGCGCCTTCCGTAGTCATAATAAACGAACTTCTGAAAGCCGGAGCGAAAGTGTCCGCTTACGATCCCGCCGCGATTGAGACGTCGAAATTCTATCTGGAGAACACGATAACGTACGCAAATGACGAATACGACGCTTTGAAAAACGCCGATGCGCTGCTTATATTTACCGAATGGAATGAATTCCGCAATCCTGATTTTGAAAAAGTGTCCGCGTTATTGAAAAATAAATTAATTTTCGACGGTCGTAACATATACGCGGTCAATGTAATGAAGGAACTCGGCTATACTTATTACAGCATAGGGAGAAAGACAGTAAAGGGGAAGTAAATTAATTCCCGATAACCTTCTTGAAATATTCGTAAGTGATTTTTAATCCGACCGAGCGTGAAATTTTCGGCTCCCAGCCGAGAATTTTCTTCGCCTTTGTAATGTCCGGCTGTCTTTGTTTAGGGTCGTCCGTAGGAAGCGGATGATAAACAATTTTCTGCTTCGTTCCCGTGAGTTTAATTATTTCTTCTGCGAATTCATTTATAGTAATCTCATCGGGATTTCCAATATTCACGGGCATAGTATAATCGCTCTTGAGCAGCCTGTAGATTCCTTCAATCATATCATCTATGAAGCAGAAAGACCTCGTTTGAGTGCCGTCGCCGAAGACTGTTATATCCTCTCCTCGAATCGCCTGACCTATGAAAGCGGGCAAAGCCCTGCCGTCGTTGAGTCTCATACGCGGACCGTAAGTATTGAATATTCTCACGATGCGCGTATCGAGTCCGTGGTAAGTGTGGTAAGCCATCGTAATCGCTTCCATAAATCTCTTGGCTTCGTCATATACACCGCGGGGACCGATAGGATTCACGTTGCCCCAGTATTCCTCAGTCTGGGGGTGCACGTTCGGGTCGCCGTAAATCTCGGATGTAGAAGCAATGAGAAATCTCGATTTCTTTTCCTTTGCCAGACCGAGCAGGTTATGTGTTCCGAGCGAACCGACCTTTAATGTTTGTATCGGAATCTTGAGGTAATCAATAGGACTCGCGGGTGAGGCGAAATGAAGAATGTAGTCAAGTCTGCCGGGAACGTGAACGAATTTCGTGACGTCGTGAAAATAAAACTCAAATTCCTTCTTCGGAAAAAGATGCTCGATGTTTTTCATCGAACCCGTGCTCAGATTATCCATTCCGATAACCTGAAATCCTTCTTTAATGAACCTGTCGCACAGATGTGAACCGATAAATCCCGCTGCGCCCGTGATTAAAACTCTTTTTTGTCCCATCGTAATGATTTTTCATAATTTAATCATAATATCGAAAAGAAATAATTCAAATCCCTCAAGACCAGCGTATTAGTCGAGGCTTTTATAAATATATTCTATCCAGTCATTGCACGAAAATGAAACCGCGTATTCCTTGTATTCTTCTAACACGTTTCCGTTCTGAATTTCCTTGAGAGATTTTCCTTTTTGTTTTTCCTTTCTTACGATGTCGGTTGTTCTTTCTACCATTTCGGCGTATTCTTTCAAATCCGATATCGAATAAATTCTTCCGTGTCCCGGCACTATCCTCGTATCAGACGGGTAAGATGAAATTATTTGATTAAGACTTTCAAGAATTTTTATCACGCTGCCTCCGTGTTCCGTATCTACAAAAGGAAACTCGTCGGCGAATATAATATCTCCGATGTGAAGTACTTTCGCTTTCCTGAAATATACAACCGCGTCACCTGCTGAATGACTTCCGGATACGGATGTTATTTTAATGTCTTCGTCATTAAATTTCAGAGCAAGCGAATCTGAAAATGTGATGTACGGCAGCGCGTAATCCGGATATGCTTTCTGTGTATCTCCGAGCAGGATATCATCTTTTGAAAGCAGTTCCATCACCTTTTCGTGAGAGATAATTTTTGTTCCTTTGCCGAAAATCTTTTGTCCTCCGGTATGGTCAAAGTGCCAGTGAGTATCAACTATATAATTCAACTTCTTTCCGCTGCCTACGCTGTCGATTGCTTTTTTCAGAAACCGGGCGTATTCACTGTAGTTCGCGTCAACTATTAAAATACCGTCAGAACCGACGGACGCAATCACATTAACAGAAGCAATCGTGATTTCCCATAAGCCCGGATTCAGTTGCGTGATTTTACATTTTGGTTCTCTTGAGTTGTCCTGTGAATATGAGAATGACGCTGTGGTCATAACATACAATAAAACGAGGAAGATAAATGCTTTATTCATAGAGGTTTATTTTTTTTATTATACGCAATTCCCGTTTTGCAGTTTCGAATTTCCGGGAAGCGCAGCGCAGAAACAATTTCGAAACTTTTTAATCGTGCTTTCGTCTAAATAAGTGAGAGCAGTAATTGATTAACAATAACTTTCGATTTTCAGTCTCCTAGTATGTCGAGGTTAACAGAGCCGGAAAAATCCGGCTCTGTTTTTTTTATGGATTATTATTGCCAACCTCGAAACCGCAGCATCCCGTGTATGAACAAAGGTCCTTAATTCTATACATTGCGGAAGAGCAATTCCACAGGGACCCACAGAGAAGGCACAGAGAGCAAAGAGCAAGAGCATTCTGCCGCTGATTAACACTGATTAAAACCGAAAGATTTTAAGAAAGAAGAACATTTGCCGAACTTCTAACTACTAACTTCTAACTACTAACTTCTAACTACTAACTTCTAACTACTAACTTCTAACTTCTAACTACTAACTACTAAAATCCTGTAAGATTGAATTTTCAGTTTAAACTCTTTGTTATAACATTTATATTAAACTATGCTCACATCGTATATACCAATATTGATTATAGGATTATTCGCGGTGATTTTCGCCGTCGTGATGGTTAAATTCACGGTTTTTTTCGGACCGAGAAACCCGAACAAAGAGAAGGAATCCACCTACGAGAGCGGTATGGAGCCGATTCAGACCGCACGCGAGCGTTTTTCGGTAAAGTACTATATGGTTGCAGTGAGTTTCATAGTTTTCGACATCGAAATAGTCTTCCTTTATCCCTGGGCGGTGTCTTTTCTAAGTCTGCCGTCAGGAGAAATGATGTATTCATTGATAATCGCTTTAATATTTATTTTCATACTGATAGCGGGACTTGTTTATGAATACGGAAAAGGAGTTCTGAAATGGGATTAGAGGAAAAACTCGGCAATGACGGTTTCATAACCACGAAACTCAACGACGTAATCGACTGGGCGAGGAAGAATTCGCTGTGGCCGATGCCAATGGGAATCTCCTGCTGCGCCATCGAGATGATGGCTGCCGCGGCTCCGCGGTTCGACATCGCAAGATTCGGCTCGGAAGTTATGAGGTTCTCGCCGAGGCAGTGCGACGTTATGATAGTTGCGGGAACAACAACCTATAAGATGGCGAAAGTCGTGAGAAAAATTTACGACCAGATGCCGGACCCCAAGTGGGTAATAGCGATGGGCGCCTGCACATCATCGGGAGGAATGTACCGCAGTTATTCCGTCGTGCAGGGAATCGACCAGTTCCTGCCCGTAGATATTTACGTAGCGGGATGCCCGCCGCGTCCCGATAACCTGCTTCACGCCCTGATTACACTTCAGGAGAAGATAGACTCTGACGTTAAACAGAAAAATTATTAAAAGTCCGTAATTTTAAGTTCCATTCATTTCTGT
>DATMXZ010000080.1:0-6184 GCA_035561235.1 Ignavibacteria bacterium | reverse complement strand
CATTATTACCTCTTTTCTATTTTCTGTTTTCAGCTTTCTCTTTTCCGTCTTTTGCGCAGGATGACCACAGGAATGAAGGCGATACTCTGAGATACAAAACGGAGACGATTGAGGTCAATGCGCTTCTGGGCGTGGAGCGTCTCACGCCGGTTACGTTTCAGAACGTGACGCGCGACGACATTGAAAAGAAATACTGGTCGCAGGATTTACCGATGTTTCTTAACGGCAGCACGAGTCTTAACGCTTACTCGGAATCCGGCGCGTCAATAGGTTATTCGTATTTTTCTCTTCGCGGCTTCGACCAGAGGCGCGTATCAATTCTTAGCAACGGAGTTCCGCAAAATGACGCGGAAGACCATCAGGTCTATTGGGTGGACCTGGCGGACATAACATCATCCGTTGAGAGCATACAGATTCAAAGGGGCATAGGGACGGCGTTATACGGAACATCAGGAATCGGCGGGGTAATTAATCTTCAGACGATTAATTATTTCGACCATAATTTTCTGAACGTCAACGCGGGTTACGGCGATTACAATTCGAGAAGGTATTCTTTCGAATATTCCTCGGGCGTAACGAACGGCGGTTTCGGTTTTTACGGAAAACTTTCGAAGACGAATTCCGACGGTTACAGGGATTTATCCTGGTCGGACCACTGGGCGTATTTTTTAAGCGCGGGAAAAACACTCGGTTCGAATTCTGTCGTAAAGTTCAATGTTTACGGAAGCCCGATAAAAAACCATCTCGCGTATCTCGGTGTTACTAAAGATTATCTCGAAGGAAAAGTCACGGGAGACGCGCGCCGGGACAGGAAATATAATTTCCTTAACTATGAAAACGAGACGGACAACTATCATCAGCCGCATTACGAACTCGTATTCAACACGCAGGCATCGAAGAACGTTTACGTTTCGAATACTTTTAATTACACGAGGGGCGAAGGATATTTCATAACTAATTTTCCTGTGTATTACGGGTATGATTTTTCTTACTTCCGCCTGAATCCTTTTTACACGACCGATTCGGCGGCGTTCAACACAACGTATTACAAAAGGAATCCCGACGGAACTCTGTATTACGAAAGCGGCAAGGGATACGTGATTGACAAGTCGGATTTGGTTTCAAACCTGTACGTGAACAACAGCGATTACGGCTGGTATCCGAAAGTTCAAATCAAGCACAATGGAGAGAAGGGCAATCTCGTAATAGGCGGCGAGGCGAGGCTTCACAAGTCGGAGCATTACGGCGAAATCACTTTCGGCAGCGCGCTTCCGCCGGGCACGCCCGACAATTACCGTTATTATTTTTATAACGGGAAGAAGACATCACTGACGGCATACGCGAACGAGGTTTACGGCATAACGAAGAATCTGACAGCGATGCTCGGGCTTCAGTTCGCCTATCACAGGTATTCAATTGAGAACGACAAGTTCAAGCCGTATGAGTTCAGCGTGGATTATAATTTCTTTACTCCCCGCGCGGGTTTGAATTACAACATTAATGATAATTTCCGTGTGTTCGCGAACGTTTCTATGGCGCGCCGCGAGCCGAGGCTTAAGGACATATACGACGCCGAAAGCCCTTATTCAAAGCCTAACTTCAGGGTAGTGGATACACTGAGCAATACATACGAAGAGCCGCTCGTCAAACCCGAGGAAATGACAGACATTGAAATCGGGTTCGGATATGTTTCGGCGACATTGAAATCGAACCTTAATTTTTATATGATGAACTTCAGGAATGAAATCGTGAGCAACGGGCAATTAGACAACGTCGGACAGCCGATTAACGGGAACGCGGGAAAATCCGTTCATCGGGGTGTCGAATTCGATTTCGAATATCATCCGTTTATGAATCTGAAGAAAGGCAATCCCGCAAGGGGGTTATCGCTGTCGGGCAATTTTAATTTTTCGGATAATTTTTTTAAGGAATACAGGGAAATACTCGGTACGGACGGCTCGGGTAACATAATTTACGGAAACGATTACTCGGACAACAAGATACTTCTGAATCCATCCGTAATAGCCAATCTCTCTCTCGGATATCAGACGGAATTCGGCTTGAATGTTTACGTTTCCGCGCAGCATATAGGAAAACAGTATCTTGATAATTCCGAAAACGAAAGGAAAAATCCCAACGCCAGAGTATTGCCCGGATACATTGATAAGATTATTGTCGAATATACTGTTTTCAACGCGGGGTTGTCGTTTGATTTGATTCCCGCTTTTGGAAAAGGTCCGGCGGGAAAATCTCTTACACGGTTTGTGCGGTCGTTTGAACTGTCGATGAAAGTAAACAATATTTTTGACCGGCTGTATGAAACCACGGGAAGCGTTGATTCTTACGGAACGCCGTACTGGATACCGGCGGCTGAAAGGAATTTGTTTTTCAATTTGAAGGTCGGGTTTTAATTTTTAAGAACTGTTAATCACAAAGAACACAGAGAAGTGCAATTTACCACGGAGGACACAGAGAGCACAGAGAAGAACAAGAGATTTTTTTAGGTAAAAGAGTAAAGGGCAGCCGGCAATAGTAATTAAGAGCAAGAGACTGCCGGTACGCTTTTTCTTGATAATGGGATAAACAATTCATAACTTGAAAATATCACGAACATCGAAGATTGGAGATTGAAGAATGTACAACTGGCTGATATTAATACTTGCGGGAATTTTCGAGATGGGATGGCCTCTCGGTTTCAAACTGTCTCAGACAACGGAACACAGAATAGCGTGGATTGTGTTCGCGGTGATATCGATGGCTCTCAGCGGATATTTTCTTTGGGTCGCGCAGAAACAGATTCCCATAGGCACGGCTTATGCAGTGTGGACAGGCATCGGAGCCGTCGGCACGTTCATAATCGGAATTATTTTCTTTAAAGATCCTGCGAACCTCCTCCGCATATTTTCCGCCAGTCTTATTATCATAGGTGTAATCGGTTTGAAATTCGCGGAATAGTCCATTCAACTAGTAATGAGTAATTAAGAATGAGTAATTAAGAACTCTTATGAATAATGATTGGAGTTGATACTTTTTTTGAAAGCCAGAAAATCAAAAAGCACAATGCTTTTGCGCTGTGCTTATAATTACTAATTATTAATTACTCATTACTAATTGAATCAGAGGTACTGGTCCAGCCCTTTTCTTCTTAGATAATCAACGACTTCTTTCACGTTTTGCGATTCGCCTTTCTTGCAAATGAGCAGTCCGTTGTCCGTATCGATTACGAGCAGGTCTTCAACGCCGATGAGCGCGGATATTCTCTGGTCATTTATAATCAGGCAGTTTTTCGAGTTGATTGTAAGCGTCATTCCGTGTTTGACGTTACCGTTGCCGTCTTTTTCCTTGAAGTTATATATTTCGTCCCAGGAACCGACGTCGCTCCAGTCGAAGTAACTTTTAATCGTATAAACCTGATGCGATTTTTCCATAACGCCGTAGTCGATTGAAATTCCTTTCAACTGCGAGTAAACGAGTTCGAGGGTCTTCGGAAAGTTATTCGAGAGCAGGTCTTTTTCGAGTTTATGAAGAGCAGCGTTCAATTCGGGAAGCGACTTTTTAATTTCCGCGAGCATCGTGTCGACGCGAAAAATGAACATGCCGCTGTTCCACAGAAAGTCGCCGCTTTCGATGAACGCCTTCGCGGTTTCAAGGTTTGGTTTTTCCGCGAACGTTTTCACCTTGAATACGTGTTCAACGGCGCTCTTATTTTTATTGCTCGCTATCGTTTTTATTTCCGTAAATTTATCGGTTTCATATTGAATATAGCCGTAACCAGTCTCGGGTTTTGTCGGGTGAATTCCAAGAGTAACGATACCCCCGTTTTCATCTGTGAATTTAAGTCCGCATTTTACTACGCGCTGAAATTCTTCCGTATCCCTTATTATGTGGTCGGACGGAACGACGAGCACGTTTCCTTTCGGCTCGAACTGTTTTATGAAAAGGCACGTGAGGCCTATGCAGGGCGCGGTGTTTCTCCCGAACGGCTCGCAAATTATGTTTCCTTCCGGAATTTTCGGAAGGTGTTTTTTCGTAATGTTCTTGTAAGCGGTGTTGGTAACTACGAAAATGTTGCTGACAGGCACGATTCCCTCGAGGCGCTTGAATGTCTGCTGAATCATAGACGCGTTGTCGTTTTCGATTTTCAGATACTGCTTGGGAAGTTTTGACGTGCCTTTTGGCCAGAACCGCGTTCCGATTCCGCCCGCCATTATAACCGCATAGTTATTCATTTTTATCCTTTGTGTTTGTGTGAAAAATTTTTACCGGGTCATTAAGGTATGAAACAAAAGTTTCAAGGTCTTTGACCGGCTTATCGAGATAAATCAGTTTGCCGCAATAAACTATATACTGAAGAACTTCGGAAACTTCTTTCTGGTAAGGGTCCATTCTGTAGTTCTGAAGGAACTTCACGAATATGTACGAGGCTTCCGCCAGTTGCGCCATTTTGTGCATTTCGAGAATGCGCGCGATGTTCACGATTTCCCTGAACTGGGCGAAAGAAGACGAGAGCCGGCGCAAAACTTCAAAGGGCGCTATTCTTTCCTTGCCTGTGGTTATTGACGCGAAAATTTCTTCCGTATCGATTATTCTTTGGCGAAGAGCAAGATAGGCTTCCCTCTCTCCGCTGTCCGTGAATTCCTCTATTATTTTTCTTTCTTCTTCGCCGAAATCGAATTTTTTCTTTTCGAATTCCTCGCGTTTCGCAAGCAGGTCGTTCAGGTCGTTTTCAAGTTCGTCAAGAGATTTTATTGTTTGCTCAAATCCCGCAAGATTTTCACCTTTCACTAGTTTTTCCACTCCCGCGAGCGCGTGTCTGAATGTTTCTATGTTTTCTTTTGTAACGGATATCTCCCTGAACTTTTTATCGAGACAGAAAATAAGGCACGCGTAGACCTTGCTGATTATTTCGAAGGAAAATTTTATCGAACATTCTTTCATCGCGGCGCTTATCGAAATAATCTCATCTGTTATAGCGTTCTTCATCTCGTAATCCTGTTCGGCAGAATCAAGTATGAGAACAAGGTCGTCGAACAGCCCGTTTAATGTTCTGTTCCTTTCGTACATTTCTTTTTCAAACTTAATAAACTCGGTGTTGTTGATTTCTTCGGTTGTTTCCTGCTCGATTTCTTTGAGTGTTTTATCAAGTTCTTCGTCTATCGGAAGCGCGGTCTCTTCTTCCTCTGCGGGCTCCGTTGTTTTTTGTTCATTCGCTTCCGCGGGTATATCCGCGGGGACAGTATAGTTTATTTCTTCCTGCGTTACACCCTTTCCCGGCGTCATCCCGGCTTCAAAAACTTCTTCCGTTACAGATTCACCGGATTGTTCCAGCGTTTTTTCTTTTTTTGTATCCTGTATTCTTTCGGCAGTGTCGGTTTCTTTTTTTACCTCTTCAAAAAATGAGGCGAGATCGTGGGGTTCCTGCTTTGCTTCGCTTGATATTTTTTGTGTTTCTTCCTTAATTTTTTCCGCTTCACGTGTTTTGTCCTCTTCGGCTGCAATTTCGTCCGCCGCGTTCATTGAAACGGGTTCATCATATACTTTTTCTACGGATTCTGGCGGATTAAATTCTTTCGGCTTGTTTGTAGGCAGATCAAAAACGTCCTCGCTTTCGGGAATTTGTCCGGACGCGTTATCGGGTACGGATGTTACGCCGTCTCCATCATTTTGAACCAATTCCATGTATCGTGCCTCGGAAATATCATACATTTCAAGCAGCCGTGTTTCCCTGAATTCTTCGGAAACAAGTTCATTATCGATTTCCTCGACTTTAAAATCCGCTGCTGCAAGGGCGTATGTATTACCACCTGTCTCATTTTCCGAATCCTCAAACAGAAAAATTTCTTTTTCTTCTTCTGCTGTTTCCGCCGCACTGCTTTCGAGGTTATAATAAGTCTGAAGATAACTCTCTATGAAATTTTTATCCGCGGTATAGTTTTCAAGGAAATTGTCGAGGTTGATTCTGCCCGCCTCAATTTTTTTGAACATGAAAACCATGTAATTGGAGAACTCGCGCAGTTTTTTTATCCCGGAAAGCAGGTATATCTCTTTTAATATGTCGGGCGACGATTTTAGTGAATGTAAAATTGTTATGACGCTCGCGTATTCAGCGCTTCCGCTGAATTCCGCGAAATCGTATTCCACGCGCGATAAGACAAATTTTATGTAATCGTGGTTTCTCAACAAC
>DATMXZ010000079.1:0-5142 GCA_035561235.1 Ignavibacteria bacterium | reverse complement strand
TCATTATATTACTTGCCCAACTTCTTCTTTTTTTCCGCAAGTAAAGTTGAAAGCAAGTCGTAGTTATGAACGTACAGGCTCGGGTACGAATTCAGCCTTTTTATGAACGATTTCGCGTCATTTACCGCATTTCCGTCGCCGTTAAGTTCTGCACTGTTTTTACTTAAAATTTCGTTAAGGGTTCCTGACAGTTTCCGTATGTCTTCCTTCCAGTCAATCATCATTTTTGAATATTCCGCGTCATGGCATTTCGCGCAAATCTTCTCGTTCGGCTTAACCAGATTTCCTTTCTCGGTGTGGCAGTCGACACAGCCGACACCGCCCGCCATCATAATGTCGGGCGAATTTCTCCCTTCGAATGTTCCTTTATAAACCTGTGTCTGAATCGAATGGCACTTGGCGCAGGTTTCATTCGTCTTCGCGTTCGTATGATGGCAGGAATTGCACGTATTAAAAGAAATTATAAGTTCACCGTGTTTCTTGTCGTTCGAATGGCACTTATTGCACTGAACGTGCTGTTTGACGATATGAACGTTATGAGAAAACTGCTTTCCGAAAATTGTCTTGCTTATTTCCTGTATGCCGGCGTGGCAGTTGTAGCATTCATTCGGGACGAACGCGTCATTGGGCTTGAAGTCGGGCAGTTTTTGCGTCGAGCCGGTCAGCGATATCGCGTCTTTCATCAATCCGTAACTGCCTACAAGAAGTTTGTCGGCGAACTGTATGTTGTGCACGCTCTTGCCGAGTTCAACAATCCGTATGTTGTGCTGCGCCTCGTCAAGTTTAACGAGCGCTTCATTCTTCTTTCCGCTTCCCGAATTTTCAATGATTCTTTTCGCTGTCCCGTAAATTGATTTTATCTGCGAAAGCCTCTTTGTTGTTGATTGTTCCCATTGTCCGATTAAATTTCCGTAACCCTTTCCGTGGCACTGGTCGCAAGCGTCTTTCCTTGCTTTAAGCGTCGTGATATCCTTCTTATCGGTCTCGTGCATCGAATGGCATCCCTTGCAACTGATTCCGCTAAGGTACATCGAACTCGGCGTGTTTTCTGTGTTCTTTCCGTTTACTCCCGTGTATAAATCAACCTGAGAATTATGGCTGTTCTCGTGGCAACTCTTGCAGTCGGGAGACGAACCTGCCTGAAGTTTCTGAATCTTATGTTCAATCGGCGAATGGCAGTAAATACAAGTCATGCTGTGTTTCTTTATGTGAGTAGAGTGCATGAACTCAACATCAGGGTACCTGTCAAGTTTTTCCGTCTCGAAATGACACTGGAAACATCTCTCTTTCCCGACGTCTCCGTTTCCCGAAACTACGTTGTTATGGCAGTTACCGCAATCGATATTCCTCTCCACGACAGTCAAGTGATTGTACCGCATTCCAGCAAGTTGGTCTTTCGGTTTGCTCTGAAGGTTATGGCACGTGTTGCAGTTTGAGAGTTTATCGAGTTTGTGTTCAGGATCATCCGATTTTTTAAAATGACAGTTGAAACAAGTTGTATAAGTAACCTGCATGTGCGAACCCTGCACGATTTGAGAATGACAACTCGTGCATTTCAATTGCTTTCCTCTCTTGAGTTCCTGCAGATGATGCTTGTGGTTGAATTGAATTCCTTTCGTGAAATAAACGCTATCCTGAAATGCCTGATTTTCGTGGCATCCCGAACGGGTGCAGGTATTGTCGGGAATGTCAGCCCAGGGTTTCCTTTTCTTATATGTGCTCGACATGTAATTTACAATCTGCACGAGACCGTTGAGTTTCCCCTTAATCTTTCCTTCAAGTCCCGGCTCGAAATGACACTGAACGCACTCGACTTTATTGTGCGTGGACGTCTTCCAACTCTGATAGAAAGGTTCCATGTAATGGCACGTCGGACAGAACGAGGGTCTGGAAGTGTACTCGGCTGATACGGCGAGCAATATAACCAGCACGCCGAACCACAGACCCGTAAAGAGCAGGAATCGTCTGTAACCTCTTACCTTAGGAAAAAAACGCTTCCGTTTCTTTACACTTATGTTATTTTCTTCCATAGGGTTTTGAGTTATGTTAAAATTATTCTATTTGCTTTTATCTTCGGAAATATCCGTATTTCCCTGTTCGGAATCTTTCGTTACGTTTTCTTCGATTGCCGTAGTCTCGGTTGATTCAATTATATGCTCTTCAGTCCTTGCTCTGCTCTCCGCTTCTATTTGCGCCAATTCTCTCGGATGCTCGTGTTCCATCTGATGCCTCGTTAGGTAGCCTGTGAACCAGGCTTTGTTCATCGGGGATACATCGGGATTCAGAAACACGAAATAGAAATGCCATACGAGTATAGCCAGTGAAGCCAGAATCGCTTCATACCAGTGAATCGCCGTAGCGATGTTCATTCCCTGCACGTTTATAACGGGAAGGAAATAGTTTTCAAACCAGAGAACCATTCCCGTACCGCCCATAACAACCGTTCCCCAGACTACCGCCCAGTATTCGGCTTTTTCAATGTATGAAAACCTGTCAAAGAAAGGCCTATCATTTCTTTTTCCTATGAGGTACATCAAAGAGTTTGACAAATCCGTTATATCCGACCTGTAGAACCATAAATCCTTTATGAGTTTTCTTCCGCGAGCCGTGAAAATCACATAAAACAAATGATAAACCGCCGCAGCGACCATTACTACTGCCGCAATCCTGTGAACGAGACCGCGTATCTCAAACGCGTTTTCACCTATAATAAAAATTATCCATCTCACCCAGAATGATTCGGGATACTTGAGAGCGAATCCCGTTATTACGAGCGTAATAAATGAAGAGAGCAGCAGGAAATGCTGTATCCTCTCGCTCTTGGTCATTCTTAAATATTTTTCTTCCGTCATGTTAATGCCCTGCTTTTTTTTCTTTCATTTTTCTTCTGAAATCAAGTATGTTGTGCAACGTCATTCCTCCGATTGTAGCGACGATTAAAATTATGTAAATCACGGAAATCCATTTCAGTATTGGACTGTCAAGGTCCGAGTCCGTAATGTGTATCTTCGAATTGATGAACACATCGCTTGCCCCCGGATGGCACTTGCCGCAAGTCTTGCCGAGATTTTTCTTGTTGATGGAAGAGAGCGTGTCGTTCGAGTGCCTGATGTTGTGGTTCCCGTGGCAACTGCCGCAATCGGCCGCTTCCTTCGACCCGCCCCTGACGGCAAGTCCGTGGAAACTTTCGAGATAAGTGCCCGCGACATTTTTAAGATTGTTGTTCTGAATGATTTTCACCGAGGCGTGGCAACTCGAACAGAGTTTGATTATGCCTCTCTGCTTCGAGCCTTCGGCATTTCCGAGTGAATCCGTATTTTTAACCTGATGATTTCCGTGGCAGTCAACGCAATTGGGAGCGTCGGAATTATTTTTTGTCATCAGCGATACTTCGTGCACGCTGCCCGTGTATTCCGTTAACTGTGTAGTGTGGCATCCGGACTGCCCGCAGGTCTTGTCAACGTTTTTCTTGTTTATGTTCGACGTGGGATCGCTTGCCATCTTCATCTCGTGGGCGCCGTGGCAGTTTGAGCAGGTTGCCGCCGCGGTGTTTCCGTTCTTTAAAGCGATATAATGAAAACTTAACTTGTAATCTTCGGTATGGCTGTTCTTTCCCTTCGTTACCTTGTTGTCGCCGTGGCATTTCAGGCACATGTCCGCCTGATTTATCTTGGAAAACTCATCCGCCTGCAGGACGGATTTAATGTTGTGCTCTCCGTGACAGTCAAAACAACTCGGCGCGTCCTTTACACCCTTCAGGAATGCCTGTCCGTGATTTGAATTTTCGAAGTTTTTTACTTCGTTGCTGTGGCATTTTCCACAGGTCTTAATCATTCGAGCCGTAGCGGTGGATTCCTTCGGGTCAGTCATTTTTTCGACAGTGTGATCGCCGTGGCAGTCTATGCATCCCGCGGCGGGTTTTCCGTCTTTCTGTATCGAACTGTGGATGCTCGTTTTATAATTCGCGATGAACTTAGCCGAACCCCTGTCTTCTCCGGGGAAAAGTTTTTCGTCAAGGTGGCACTTAAGACACGCCTGCGATTCAATTGACATTTTGCTTGAGACTATCCTGTGCGAACCGTGACAGGTGACGCAGTTAGGAGCGTTAGGATTTCCGCCCTTCAGCACGGTGTGATGCACGCTGTTGTTGAAATCCTTCTGCGATGAGCCGTGGCATTTCCCGCATACAGTGATAATTTCGTTCTTACCGATTTTTTGAACCTCGTGTCCGCCTTTGTGACAGGCGTCGCATCCAAGGTTTTTCTGCGAATGTATGCTCGTCTTGAAATCCTTAATGTTTTTATTGCCGTGGCAATTCAGACACTGCGCCGTGTTGTCGCCTTTGGATTCTTTGATCGGCTTCTGATAATGCGGATTATGGCAAGCGTAGCAGTCTTTATTCTTATGGACGCTCTTGTCGAGCGGCTTCACTTTATCGTGACAGGTCTTGCAATCGATTTTTTGTTTCTTGGGATTATGAGGCAGTTCTTCGGGATTGTAACCCTCGTGACAGTCCTTGCAGTCAAATCCGCCGTGTGTGGATTTTTTGTAGAGACCCGGGTCGACGAATATCGAGACTTTCTTCCCGTTCTTATCCATCGTGAGTGTCTTGTCCTCGTGGCATGCAAAACATTCATCTGAATTCCGCGCTTTCAGGAAACTTGTATTGAATGCGAGCGCTGCGAGTGTAATCACTGAAAATATCGCCGCGGCAATTAATACAAATTTTCTTCTTATGTTCATTTCCTGTCTCTCTTTGTTATTTTAAGTAATACTGTTTCAAATTCGCTCAGCCTGAGAGGCTCTGATATATGCTGAATCATCTTCGAGTCAAATCCGTCCGTTACGTCGAGTGACGGCAGGCAGATGATTTCCGTTCCGGGATATTTCCTGACGATGACTTCCTTCAGGTTTACGGGAATTTCCTTGTCAACAATCAAAACGCCCGGATTTAAAATCCCGCTGTCCATCTTCTCTTCAAGCAATTCTTTTGTATCCGCGTCATTAACTAAGATACAATCGTGATGAAAATTGTATTTGTCAAGAATTTTTGCTATGAGTTTGCAAATCTCTTGAGTAAGGCTGAATATTTTTATTGTAACCGGCTCGACCATTTCAATTGCATAATATCCACTATAATTG
>DATMXZ010000078.1:0-3898 GCA_035561235.1 Ignavibacteria bacterium | reverse complement strand
TCTGTTTGAACCTCGCAATACATAACAGATATAATTTTAAAATAATGCCATAAAAAAACAGGCTTTAATTTTTAAAGCCTGTTTACACAAGTAAAGCATTTTATTGTTTATGAAAGTAGATAATATTATTCATTGACGACTCTCGTGCGCGACAGCGAATCGTGCAGCCAGTTTCCGCCAATGTAAAGAACGGGTTCAAGCGGAATGAACCTCGAAATTGTCCTCACGAGCATCTGCTGTGTCGTGGGCTTTTCTCCGTTTTCCGAAACGACCTTCGTCTTTGTAAGCATTTTTCCGACAGTCTGGCCGAGAGACGATTCCAGTCCGTAGAAATAAGTGAAAATCAACGCGAGATCAAACAGGTTCCTCGCATCGTGTATGTGCAGAATCGAGAGTATGAAGTAGAACTTGTTGAAAATTATTATCAGCGATATGACAATCACCGCGTCAATCACAAAGTTAAGGAATCTTTTCACTCCTTCCGCATCGACCAGCGCCTTTGTCGTCGCTCCGTTGTTGCTAATCTGCGTATCCATGATTAAATTGTTTTGTTAGTTTATATACGTTCGGTGCCCGTGAAAAGTTCTGGCGAAATAAAAAAAGCCCCTGATATTCAGGGGCTTACACAATGGAATATTACTGTATAACGAGAATTATTGCTTGTCCAGATATTTCTTCGGGTCCTTTTCGAACTTCTTTATGCACGATTCACAGCAGAAATAGTATTTCACGCCGTCAACGACCGTGAAGACATTCTTATCAATCGGCTCTCCCATCACGGGGCATTTCAGTTCTTCCTTGATGTATTTAAGAGGCTCGGCTTTGAATTTCTTCACGCATCCGCCGCAGCAAAAAGCGTATTCTTTACCGAGATAAGTGAAATAAACCGGGGGACCTTCTTCGCCGAGAATTTCGCCTGTCACCACGCAGACTTTTGCGGAGTCAACTACGCCCGATGAATTTCCTGTCTTTTCCGTGCAGCAGTCTTTCGATTGTCCGGTCGTCTTGCATTCCGATTCGGATTTGTTTTTGTTCTTGCAGCAGTCATTTACCTGGGCGCCCGCGAAATCGGCAGCAACGAATAACAGTGTCACGAATGCGGCCAGTGCCAGAATTCTTAATTTCATTTTCTTGTTTCCTTTCTTGATTTTTTTGTATGCAAAATTAATTCTTAAATATTTTATAATGAGTCAAAAAGCATTCTGAAACCGAGATAGAACGTCCTGCCGTTCGTCGGTCCCCAGATGTAAGACGTATCGAAATACCTGCCGAACGGATTCTGCGGGTCTATTATCGGATTCGTCTGCGTGTAATCGAGCAGGTTTTCAATTCCGCCGTACACCTCAAAATGCCTGAAGTTCTTCGATATCTGTCCGTTAACAACCGCGTAAGGGTCCGACTCAAGCGGTCTCTGAAATTCAACAGGGTAATCTTTCGTTGAAGGAAGAACCTGCTTCCCGAACCACTGTACGGTAAAATTCACGTTCCAGTTCCTGTCGCGCGGACTGTATGAAAGCGATGAAAGAATCCTGTGTTTCGGATTGAATTCCTGCTCCATCTTTACGCCGTTGTGCCAGTGATACTGGTCGATGTACTTGTACGCGAGTTTGAAATCCAGATTGTTGAAGAAAGTCAGGTTGGACTCGACCTGAAACACGTTCGATGCCGCGTCGTCGTGGTTTATGAACGTGACCGCCATCGGGTTCAAAGTGAAATTCTGAACTATCTTGTTGCTGAATACCGTCCTGTAGAAATCGAAGTTGATGTTTCCCGATACCTGTCCGATTGTAACGTACTGAAGTATGTCAACGCCGTAGTTTACCATCTTCTCGGGTCTGAGTTCGGACGGAATTATAAGGTCCCTTCCGCTTGCGAGCATGTTCGCGTATTCGCTGAAAAGATTGACCGTCCTGAATCCCGTGCCTACTGAAGCGCGCACGACGGTCTGCTTCGTCAGTTGATGGCGTATAAGTAGTCTCGGAGTAGTAATCGTGTTGTACTTGTTATGGAAATCCATTCTAAGTCCCGCGATAACGGCTGTATTAATACCTTCAAATTCAAATGATGCTTCGCTGAACACACCGGGAACGGATTCGAGTTTTTCGTAATTTCCCGCGTATGTCTTCGCGGACGGCTGAAGGAATTTCACGTCTTCGTTAATCTTCTGGTATTTATACGATGTTCCGACTCTGAGGTAACTCTTCTCGTACACCGGAAATTCGTACAGCGCGCTGAAGTAAGCGTCACGCTGCTTGGCGTTGTACTTCGTGATACCGTAATACGATTCCTGATTGAAGTAGGAACCCGACGCGAATACCTTTAGTTGGTTCTCTTTACCGACCTTCTGTCCCCACCTCGCGTAAACATCACCGTTCTGCAAATTAACCGTCTGTCCGTAAATTTTATCGCTCCCGAGATCCTTATTGTAATCGAAATTTGCCTGCCCGCCGATTCTCTTTTCATCGAGATATTTTACCGCGAATGTGAGGTTCGTATTATCATCCTCTTTTAATCCGTATTTCCATTTGTTGTAAAGCATGTATCTTGTCGTGAGAGGAGCATCGAGAAAAGAGTCGCCGTTCTTATCGACTCTCCTCGGCTCCTGAACCGTCTGGAATGACGCGATTGTCGACCAGTCTTTTATCTTCGCCGTTCCGTTCAGATTAACCTGTTTTTCAAGCATGCTGTTCATGAAACCGTTTAAAAGAAACCTGTCAGAGTTCGAATAGTCTTTAAGAAGCACGTTCATTATGCCGCTAATCGATTCGTATCCCTGCATTACGGAATTAGAACCTTTGGATATCATTATCTTATTTATGAGAGTGCCCGGCAGACTTGTCACTCCGAACTTTGTAACCAGTCCCGACATTATCGGCATGTTGTCAACGAGCACCTGCGTGTATGCGCCCTCGAGCCCGAGCACCTTGAGTTCTTTCGTGTTCGTCAGTATGTCCGTAACTGCAACGTCAACGGACGCGTTCTTACCGAAACAGCCCGAAAGGTCGCAGCAGGCGTCCTTCTTCAGTTCCATCTGCGTTATTACTTCCGTTTTCTTCTCGGAGTTGTCTATGAATGAAGACTGAACTTCTCCTTCGACGACAATCTGCTGTGTCGAAAACGTATTTTTAAGCAGCACCTCGACGTATTCTTTTCCTTCTACGTCAATCGTATCCTTGTTGTAACCGACGTAAAACACTATGATTCTCTTATCGGATATTCCGTCTGTAGGAAGTTCAAACTTTCCGTCGTGGTCCGTAACCGTTCCCTTCTTGGTGTTTATCCACCTTATAACCGCGCCTTCGAGGGCTTCTTTTTCCTTCGGCGCGGAGCCGTAAACAATTCCGTTTATTGTTTTGACATCCGAACTTATCTGAGCATTTAACTGACTTGCAAAAAATACAAGCAGCAAAAACAATTGTATTTTTTTCATTTTAAAAAATTTAAATGGTTTTTGAAACAGGATGTAAAACCCCTGCTAAATGATAAGCGTGGATGTGTCGAGAAAGAGTTTTGACCTTACGCCCGGAGGGCTCTGGCTAAATTGAAAGTATTTTGGAGTGTTTTCGCTTCTCTTGAATGAAGCGTATTCCGAAAAGTATATTTTAATCTCTGTCTTAAGATTCTTGTTTTCAGTCGCGGCTGTTTCTTTCTTGTTTTCGTTCATATTGCATTCGAACTTGCAGTCGGGACACGTAGTCTTGCTTCCCGTCTTGCAGCAGGATTTCTTGTCGGCGTCTTTATTATCGCCGCAATTTGATTCAACCTTCTTCGAGCAGCACGATTTCTTCTCCGCCTTTCTCTTGCACAGGCAGTCGTTTATGTCGCTGCCGAACGTTACCAGATTGAACGACGCGAGAATGACCAAAACCACAGCGGCTTTGAACGAGCAATATTTCTT
>DATMXZ010000077.1:0-3251 GCA_035561235.1 Ignavibacteria bacterium | reverse complement strand
GCCTTAATCTGTATATTAAAACTAACGGTTAGTCATTTTTTATTCAAGTTTAATATTATACATAATTCCGGATTAAAATCGCGCGAATCCTTTACAGGAAAACGGAGTATGATTTTAGAGAGACTGATTTTTGGGGAATTAGCCGGCACTAAGCCGAGGGCAGTATCACGGTGAACAGGCTTCCTTTTCCTTCCTCGCTTTCAACGAAAATTGTCCCGCCGAGTTTGCTAACGTATTCTTTAACGAGCGTCATTCCGAGCCCTGTTCCCGTTTCGTTATTTGTTCCGGTGCGGAAGGACTTCTTGTTCAGGCTGAATATGTTATCGCAAATTTCCTTTCTCATTCCGATACCTGTGTCACGAACGGATATCAGAATGTTTCCTCCGTTGTGTTTTTCAGCGGTTAAACTGACAGTTCCTCCGGGATTAGTGAATTTCACGGCATTCGACAGCAGGTTTCGCAAAACAACACTAAGCATTGACTTGTCGGTGAGCGCTAACAAATCGTGCGCAACAGATTTTTCAATTATGATTTTCTTATGGTCGGCAGTATGCTGAATTTGTCCGGTGATTTCTTCTGTAAGCCTGAACAGCGGCACACTTTCCTGATTTACCGTGGTTTTACCTTTTTGTATAAGTGACCAGTCGAGAAGGTTCTCGAGCAGATTATATAAATTGTGAGATGCCTTGTTCATCTTAAGTGCAATCGAGTATAACTCGTCTTTGCTGAGTTCATCGATGTCTTCGGCAATCAATCCCGTGTATCCGAGCACTACATTGAAAGCGTTTTTTAAGTCGTGGGAAATAATCGAGAACAGCGTATCCTTCTCGGAGTTCACCCTCTCGAGTTCTTCATTTTTCGCCTTCAATTCGTTTTCGGCTTTTTTCCTGAGCGTTATATCATGCACAACTCCGAGCAAATAATAAGAACCGTTCAGATCTATAATCGTTGCCGATGTTAGTCCCGTAAGGAACTCTCCGTTCCGTCGCACGAACACGTATTCCTTATTGGCGAAAGACCCGTTTATTCTAATCTCCTCCATCATTCGCTCCCTGTCTTCCGTATTTTTCCAAACCTCCAACTCTAAAGAAGATTTACCTATTGATTCCTCACGGGAATAACCGGTTACGGAACAGAAAGCGTCGTTAACGTTTACGAATGCAGCATCGCTCATTCGCGTAATAAAAGCGGCGTCAGGACTCGTGTTAAATACTGATTCGAAGTGTACTTTCGCGTTGTGTATCTCCTCGTTCAGTTTCTGGTTCACCATTATTATAAGGCAGAAAGTAAACAGCATGCTCGAGGATATCGCATCAACATATAAGAACACATTGTTGAAATTAATTGAGAACGGGTCGAAAGTAGAAAAATCCAGTAACGCGGTTACCGCTCTGAAAACGTAGTATGAGCCGTGGATAATCTGAACTGCGGCAAAAAAAGTAGCAGATGTATAAATGTATTTTGATCTGTATTTTAAAAGCGCATAAGATGTCGCAAACGCTATAGCGGCAACAGATACGGAAATTAATACTGTACGGGCATTAATATTGTCGTTTACGAACGTGAAGAAAATTATAGCAGACACATAAAGTCCGTATAACAGATATACCGCGAGTTTATTTTCTTTATATCCGAGAAATCGAATAACTCCTACATAAAGAAATACGAGTCCTATCATTATCGAAGCGTTCTGGAACAAAATCGAATACGAAAAAACGCCGGGAAAACTTCTCAGGTATAAGAACGTAAATCCGACGGCAATGAAAATACTCCACGAAAGCCACCATCCGATTCCTTTGATTGTTCTGTTTGAGTAGAACTGCAGCAGCAGGACGGCTATCTGTACAAGGTTAACAACAATAATAACCAGTGATAATGTAGGTAAATCTATGTGCACTTTCTTTTAACTCCTAAAACAAAAGTTAAGAAATTCCGGTGTAATATTGTATTCTTTTCGGCGGTATTGTGGCAATCGATAATGCAACTTGCGGAAAATATGACGCTTATACCGCGTAACTTAATTATTACACGCATCGTAAAATAGACTACAAACACCGAAAGGTCGTATTATGCTCGTGAAATCTTTTCTAACTGCAGTTTGCGTTGTTTTTCTTTTCGGGGCAAATGATATTTTCGGCCGCAATAATCCCGAACCCCATAAATTTCATTTTCAACTAATAAACAACAAGGTGGTTGTTCCGGTCGATGTCGGAGATTTCCGGACGTTAAATCTCATACTTGACAGCGGATTCGGATTTGACGGCATAATACTCTTCAAGGGTGACCTTGCGGATTCAATAAATCTTTCAGGAAGTGTAAACGCGCAATTGCCCGGAGCGGGAGACGGTCCGCCGACGCCTGTCGTGATGTCGGATTCGATGACATTCCGCTCGGGAACGTGCGAGTTCAAAAATCAAAGAATAATCATTTTACAAAATGACAAATTCGCAAACTCGCCGACCGACGGAGTAATCGGGTATTCGTATTTCGGTCATTACAAGGTCGAAATAGATTATGACAGCAAAACAATAACACTTCGCGACCCTGCGGAAAAGACGGATGAATCGGAATACGAAGTAATCCCGCTCACCTTCAATCGTAACAACTGGCCATTTCTGAAAATTAAAATCGCCGTCGGCGAAGAAGAGCCAATTGAACTGAATGTTTATATCGACTACGCTTCAAGCCTTGCGGTTGAACTTCCAATAAAGGAGGGAATGAAAATTCAGATGCCGGAAAAATTCGAAGGTGATTTCAACGGATTCGGATTCAGCGGCGATGTCAAGGGGAAGACCGCACGGGTATCGAGGGTCATTCTGGGTAAATACACGCTGCATAATGTTACCGCAACATTCTTCGAAGGCAACTCACGTTCAAAAAGCAAAGACGCGGACGGTGTGATTTCAAACGACGTTATGCGGAGGTTTAATCTTATATTCGATTACGGCGGCAGCAGACTGCTTATAAAGCCGAACAACTCTTTCGACGAACTGTTCGAGGTGTTCAGGTAAATATGCAAAACGAGATATCTAACTCAAACCGCAAAACAGGAATAACTGTAATTGAGCGATTATTTACAGTTTTACATTAATTATTCTAAAGATTCTTATTTGCGCATTCCCAGTATTTGCTTATCATTATGAGTTTTTTTATTATATTTTAATGCAAAATTTAATAAATGCAATTTGGATTTAACTCTATAGAGTTCGTTATATATTTCACCGTTTTCACAATGTTGTATTATGCCGTAA
>DATMXZ010000076.1:0-2325 GCA_035561235.1 Ignavibacteria bacterium | reverse complement strand
CTTTTATTCCTTCTGGCATTTCTTAGCGTGATTTCCATTTTTAGCAGCACCGCGTCATCCCAAACACTTTATTTTTGCGAAGGGGTTGATAAATCCGGTTATCCGATAACCGAAAGCAGCACTTTTAATATCCCGCGCGGAGGCGGATATTTTTATTTCCTCGTCAGACTTCCTTATGAAGTCGGATGCAGATATGTAAGTTATGATATTTACGATGTTTATAGCGACTATTCCGAGAATTATAATACGACTATAACTCAGGACGATATGGGCGTTGACTGGACCTGGTTCTGGAAAAAAGTTACTTTCTACGAGTCGGGTTATTATCACGTTTACGTGCGTGATTGCTATGGAACAACGCTTGCTTCCTCGTACCTTACAATCAAGTTTAAATAGTTCCCATTCTTAATTTTATGGCTGCCCGTATTTTACGGGCAGCCATTTTTTTTATGAATGAAATATTGTAACCTTCGTTAAATCCTCTGGATCGTATTTAATCTTTATCCTGCTGCCTTTCTTGTACTTTGATACCGACGTCGAAAGAATCGGCGCTTTCGCCGCTGCGAAAAATTTCGGTCCGTATTCGGGCGTCACTTCAAGTTCGAATTCTATAAGCGGATTGTCTCCGTTTACTAATATTCCGGTCTCCGAATACTTCAATACTTCCGCGTCTGCTTCCTTACCGTTCGCCAGCAGTGACTTGTTCTGAAGATCAATGCTTCTTAACATCTCTTCCGCTGTATCGCGGTCTAATGTTTGATTCCTCTCTGTCAGTATTACGACTTTTGTCAAATCGTTCGTTAGATATTTCACGTACAGGCTGTCGCCTGCGTTTGGCATGTTAACCCTCGAAAACAGGTGTGATGTCCGGACTTCGAACGCCGGCATGCTCTCGGGCATTACTCTCAGCCGTAGGCTGACATTGTAATATATGTTGTTTATCGTCATGCCCGTATCCTTTATCTCGAGAATCTCCGCCCTGGCTGTGATTCCGTTTTGAAGAATCTTCTTCTCTTTGCCCGACGTCTTGAAAACTGTCTTGTTGAAAAATATCATCGGTATGAGAACCGCTGCAACGACTATTATTACGTATCCTAGTGGCCCGACTATTCCTTCTGACATCAGATACATTCCGAGAATTACTGCCGCGGCAATGAGAAAAAAATAAAGAAAGAACATCGTTAGAAATCTTCCGACCATATGCTATTTTTTAATTTTTAATATGCTTTTTTTATCCGGCTTGATAATGCCGGCTTCGGTTATTATTCCTGTTATTAACCTTGATGACGTAATGTCGAAACCGTAATTCTTTATTTCGCTCCCGGGAGAGCATAATTCAATTTTGCTCCTTCCTCTCCGCGCATACCTCACTTCGTCTTCGTCTCTTTCTTCGATTATTATGTCGTTAAAACCGTTCTTCTTCGACAAGTCGATTGTCGATAATGGAGCGCAAACATAGAATGGTATCCCGCTATCGTGTGCCGCCAGAGCCGTCTTGTACGTGCCGACTTTATTGCACGCGTCCCCGTTTAATGCGATTCTGTCCGCCCCGACGAGCACGATGTCAACATCGCCTTTCTGCATCACGTAACCGCCTGCATTATCGGTTATGATAGTGTGCGGTATTTCCATTTGCTTTAACTCATACGCCGTTAACTTCGCACCCTGATTTCGCGGCCTCGTTTCTTCAACCCATACGTGTACGGGTAATTTCGATTCCGCGGAGAGGTAAACGGGAGCCGTTGCTGTACCGTAGTCGATGCACGCTAACCAGCCCGCGTTGCAGTGAGTAAGTATGTTCACTCTCTCACCCCGCTTTTTTCTGTATATGTCCGTTATCAGTTTCTTGCCGTGAATGCCTATCCTTCGGCAGTTTTTGACGTCGTTATCCGCTAATCTGCGAACTGTCCTTAATGCGGCTCCGGTTTTTGTATCGATATTCTTATATCTGCTTATCGAGTCCAGAACTACACGCATCGCCCATTCCGGATTCACTGAAGTTGGTCTTGCGGAAAGAAGAAATTCGAATTGTTTCGTTAGAAATTCAACTGTACCTTCCGGAGACATCGATTTGTTCCTTGCCTCAACACACGCAAGATATATTCCGTACGCTGACGCTATTCCCAGCAAAGGCGCGCCCCTTACACTCATCTTCCTTATCGCGGTGTAAACATCACGGGCTGTTTTCATTCTGATTATGTTTAAGGAAAAAGGAAGCGCGTTCTGGTCTATTGCTAACACGGACGCGTATTCTTTGCTGTCGTCCCATATCGTCCTGTATCTATTGTTCCCGATTCTCATGCTTTAAAATACGAATTTTTATGA
>DATMXZ010000075.1:0-2024 GCA_035561235.1 Ignavibacteria bacterium | reverse complement strand
TATTTTATCCGGGTTTCTGCACAAAAAAAATAATTGCCCGGATTTTGAAACTTTTAACTCTGAAAAGCGCTATACATATAATAACACAAACTTTAAATAACATTATGAAAAAACTTCATTTTCTTTTTGTTCTGGTTCTTGCCGCGTTGTTTACGTTTGGTTTCGGAGCAAACCTCAATCCGGTTAATGATTTCGGATACCGGTACACTGTTGTTGTTGACGGCAAAGAAATAACCATTCCGGCGAATGTATTCGACAAAATAAGAGCAGATATCGGCTCAGCCGACCTTCCCGACTGGGCGCAGATGTCGCCCGATAAAGACGGGTACGAAGGCACGAGAACGCTCGAACTTTACGACTACATAAAAACTCTCAACCTCGAACCAAAACCGCTGATTGTCGCCGTGATGGACTCGGGTTTCGAAATGGACCATCCCGATTTGAAAGACAACATCTGGAACAACGAAGCCGAAATCAACGGTCAGGCGGGCGTCGATGACGACGGCAACGGATACGTCGATGATTTCCACGGCTGGAATTTTCTCGGCAAAGCGGTCAATCTTAATCTTGAGGTAACACGCGAATACGCGAGAATGAAAAAAGAAGGAGTATCTGAGACCGATGCTTATTACAAGAAGGCAAAAGCCGAATACGACAAGAAGAAAACCGAAGATACGGAAACATATGAATACATTAAGATGCTCGCGTCCGACCTTCGTGACGCCGTTGCGGTATTAAAGGAAAACAACGTAACATCCGACCCGAAGCAGTTGCAGGAAATTTCCGACAAACTCACGGGAAAAGTTCAGGAAGCGGCTCAGAAAATTCTCGGCACGTACATGCTGACAGGCGCGGGACCCGACGAAATTATTGACTATGAAGGAATGTACAAGACCAAAACGGAGGTTCTTTACGATTTGAATCTCGACCCTTCGACTTTAATCGGCGACAACCCGAAAGTAATGAACGAAAAAAACTACGGCGATAACGACCCGTCAGTAAAGGTGAGTTCCCACGGAACGCACGTCGCGGGAATAATCGGCTCTACGAAAAGCGGAGTCGGACAGGCGCCTTTTGTTAAGTTGATGTATCTCCGTGTTGTTCCTGCCGACGGCGATGAGCGCGATAAGGACATCGCGAACGGCATCAGGTACGCCGCGGATAACGGAGCGAGCATAATAAATCTTTCCGCGGGAAAATATTACCCGAACAACGCGAATTACGTGAAAGAAGCAATTCAGTACGCCGAAACCAAAGGCGTCCTTTTTGTCGTCGCCGCGGGAAACGAAGGCACTAACATAGAATCGACACTAAATTATCCCATGAAGTTTTACAAAGAAAACAACGAGATGAAATATTTTTCGAATCTCGTGTGCGTAGGCGCGAATACCTGGATGAAGCAATGGAATACAGAAAAGGACCCGTTGAATCTCACGAGAAAGTACGACCTCGCGGCTGTGTTTTCAAATTATTCCGATAAGGTCGTTGACCTTTTCGCGCCGGGAGTTGAAATAAACTCGACCGTAGCCGGAAAAACATACAAGAGGATGAGCGGAACCTCGATGTCGGCTCCTGAAACATCAGGCGTCGCGGCAATACTTAAAGGATATTTCCCGAACCTCACGCCCGCGCAAATAAAAGACATACTCATGAAGTCATCGCGCAAGTACGCGGGGCTCGAAGTGAAATCGAAAGAACTTAAGAAAGTTGAATTTTCAAAACTTTCCAAATCCGGCGGCGTGCTCGACGCGTACAACGCGTTCAAGATGGCAATGGAAATGAAGTAATATTTGAAAAAGTATTTAAACCGAAAACCCCGTTCAAAGAACGGGGTTTTTTTGTTTATCGTCTTTTAACATCACTACAAAATAAATAAGCCCCTTTAGGGATGAAATTGAATATCCAGTAAATGCCGCATAAACAAAAGCACGGCTTGCAGGGCGACATAGTTTTTGATATCAAGCAAACGATATTTTATACTCCGTTGCGAGAGTTGTAAAACAGATGTTAAAACTAAAATACAC
>DATMXZ010000074.1:0-11063 GCA_035561235.1 Ignavibacteria bacterium | reverse complement strand
CGAAAAGTATTTTTGCAGGATTAAAAGAAGCGCATGAAATTGTTAAGGGTGCAAAATCCGCTAAAAGGAAAAGAGAAATCATAATTCCCGAATTATCGGAATACAAAGGAGTAGAGATAAAGCGGTTAAGAAAATCCGTTGCTTTAACCCAGCAAACATTTGCCGCAGTGCTCGGAGTTTCAGTTAAAACCGTTGAAGCCTGGGAAGCCAGCAGAAATATTCCGGAAGGTCCGACACAAAGGATACTTTGTGCGTTGGATAAAAACAAAAACTTCTTCAAAATGTTCGGAGTTAAAGTGCAATGACATCCAAACTCAGACCATTCTGGAAAAACGCGTTCTGATTAGAATATATAAGGTATCAATTTTTTTGTGCGGGATTTGTAATTCGCGTACTCCTCGCCGAAGTGCTTTGACAAGGCGTCCTCTTCTACCTTTATCCTGTAAAGGAATGCAAGCGTTACGGGGATGAAGACAACTATCAGGCTGTAAATATTTCCAAGCGAAATTCCGAGTCCGAGAAACGACATCAACGAGCCCGTGTAAGAAGGATGTCTTAATACTGCGTAAAGCCCGTCGGTCTTCAGTTTATGTTCGTTTTGAATTGATACGTTGGTTGTAAACATTTTTCCGAGTGAAATGATTGCGAACCACCTGAACAATACTCCCGCCACGACGAGCGCGGCTCCCGCTATTGTCCGGAGTTTTCCGAATGCGGGATAATTGACGGCAATAATTACTCCAGCGAATATAGAAACAGCGAGCGTTACCCAGATAATAATAATCGAGCCTTTATCCTTCGCGTCCGCCTTTCCCGCTTTCGAGCGCGCGGCTACGTTAAGCACGATTTCCGAAAGCCCCCACGCCATGAATATGTAACTGAATATGTCCATAAGTATATAGTAGTTAATCTGTATACGCAGGCATTGAGCAATAGTTATAAACCGGTTACCCGCTTTCAGCAAGAATATCAAACGCGCGGGAAACTTCCAATAACATAATTCGTAAAGAAATTAACGCAACTGCCCGTTTTGGAATTAATAAAAATCAGGTTAATACAAATAAGAAGGGAAGCGAAACTTCTCGGCGCAATTTACAGCGCGGCTATTCTCACGTTATTTGTTTTTGCCGTTTACAGGGTTTATCTTATGTATCTGAACTTCAACACGGCGGCGGCGGCGGCACTCCTCACGGCGCTGTCGGTTCTTTTCGTCCAGTTGACGCGGGGCGACAAAGTGTTTGTGCTGTCGCAGATGGAAAATCCGAATCTGAAAATCTTCGCGGAGTATAGTTTCTTTCTGACACCGTTTATTCTGCCAGCGCTGTTCACGCCGCACTTCTATTTTGTCCCGCTTGTATTAGCCGCGGTATACGCGGTGACGCGCGTAAGGTATAGATTCAGGAGAAGGACAAGACTATCGGCGCTTGGGAAAATAATAACGCCAAGAAACTTCGAATGGCTCGGAGGGGTCAGGTCATACCGCATATCCTTTCTGTCTTTATACGCGGCGGCGGCAGTGTCATCGGGAATAATAGTGCTTCCGCAGATATTTCTGATACTTGTAACTCTTGTAATAGCGTCATTTTACAGGGAATGCGAGCCGCTTAACATATTGTACGAGACGGCGGAAAGCCCGCGAAAATTTCTTTTCGGAAAAATACAGCGACACGTTATTCTTCTCTGGGCGTTCTTCGCGCCTGTACTGGCGATCAACTCTTTTGTCAATCCGTCGTTTCTAATAATAAACGCGGTGTTCTTATTCGTTCAGTCGACTATTCTTGTTCTCGGGATTCTGTTCAAGTACAAGATATACGAGCCCTGCTGCAAACTTCCGGGCAACGAAATATATCTTGCCGTAATTCAGACGTTGACGGTATTGCCGTTTGTAATGGGAGGAATACCGTTTCTTCTGCCTCTGCCGTTTTTCCTTTGTATTAAATATTATTTTTCGGCATCCGACAATTTAAAGGAGTATCTAAATGCTTGAAATAAAGGATTTGAAAGTTTCTTACGGTTCGAACACCGTCCTCCGCGGAATTAATCTGACCGCGGAAGAGCCCGCCGTGTACGGAGTGGCGGGATTGAACGGTTCGGGAAAAACCACGCTGTTCGGCGCGATATCGGGATATATAAAACGGGAGGAGGGAAGCATAATGATTGACGGGAGGAAAATTCTCCGCGGCGACACGGGATATTTAATGACGGAGAATTATTTTTATTCGAACATAACGGGGAACGAGTATTTGAATATTTTCAGGCAGACCAACGATAATTTCTCAAAGGAGAAAATGAACGAACTTTTCAAGATACCGCTTGACGACATTATAGAAACATACTCGAACGGAATGAGGAAGAAACTCGCGCTTCTCGCTCTTCTGAAACAGGAAAGGCGCGTGTACCTTCTCGACGAGCCGTTTAACGGGCTTGATATGGAGTCGTGCAAGGCAGTTGAAATTGTTATAAACGCGCTTAAAGAAAAGGGAAAGACGGTGCTTGTATCGTCGCACATTCTCGAAACGCTTACGGGAACGTGCTCGAAAATCCACCTGCTGAAGGACGGAATAATACACGATACGTTCGGGACAGGTGAATACGATTCGTTAAAATCGGAATTGTTCGAGGATTTTGTAAAGACGGCGGACGAGACAATCCGGCAATCGGTTTAATCCTTTAAAAATTACTTTTCAGAAATCTGAAGTCCCTGCGCCAGTCTTTCCTGACTTTTACAAAAAGTTTCAGGAACACTTCCTTGCCGAGAAATTCTTCGATTCCTTTTCGCGACATTTCACCGAGTTTCTTTACCATTTCGCCGTTCTTACCGAGTATAATAATTTTCTGCGATTCGCGTTCGAGAATTATGTCCGCGTTTATGTAGTCTTTCTGCCCGAGGTCGCGCACCTTGAACTCGCGCACGTCAACAAAAACGCTGTAAGGTATTTCTTCCTTGTAAAGTGTCAGTATGTTCTCGCGGATTATTTCGGACACGAAAAATTTTTCAGGCTTGTTGGTAAGCGTATCGGCGTCGAAATAGAAATCGCCCTCCGGAAGAAGTTCAATTATTCTGGCTTTTAATGTATCGAGATTGTAGTTGTTCTTTGCCGAAACGGGAATTATATCGTTGAATCCGAATTCGTCGCGGAGTTCAATCATCTTGTTCTGAACATTTTCCTGCGGTATCAAATCGACCTTGTTAAGGACGACAATCCTGTTCGTTCCCCTGAAGTCCTTTCTGAACTCGTCCTCGATTCTTTTCACGTCGTTCAGGTTAATATTTTGCGCGTCGAGTATGTAAACAATTACGTCCGCTTCCTTGAATGAGGATTTGATTTCCTTCATCATGAATTTCTGCATCTCGTACTTCGGTTCGAGGAGTCCGGGCGTATCCATGAATATTATCTGATGGTCCTTTCCCGTAAGGATACCGAGTATTTTATTTCTAGTAGTCTGCACTTTCGGATTAACGGCGGAGAGTTTGAAGTCGAGCATCGCGTTCATAAGCGTGGACTTTCCCGCGTTTGGTTTTCCGATAAGGGCAGTGTAACCGCTTTTTATCAATTTGTAATTAGTAATTATTAATTAGTAATTATACTTTTTTTATTCGTGCAATCATAAGAATCGAACGTAATCATTAATTTGCAGTTTCTGATATCACATTTGGAGCAAAATATTTTTCTTCACCTTTCCGGGCTGAAACCCGGAGAGGTGCGAGAAAAAATCAGATAAAATAATTACTAATTACTAATTGCCAATTATTTTTATCTGTTCTTCCCTGTTCAGGATAATCTGCGGTTTTCCTTTGTACTGACCGATTCTTCCTTTTACCTCGACGTTCTTGCCTTTAAATCGGGTAAGGTCGCCGAAGAGTTCGTACTTGTCGGGAAAGACGACAGCCGTGAACGTGTTCGCGGGATACCGCTTATCAAAATTCAGGTAAGCGACTCTTTCCCTGACATTAACGTCCGCCACATAGCCCGTTACCACGGCATTCACGCCGATTTTATCCTGTGTTTCGGAAGATTTTACACTGACGTAATCTTCCGCCGCTTTGTACTGCTTCGTCATTCTTGTTGACGAAGTCAGGGTTTCATTAGTTGTTTCCTTCGTTGTGTCGGGCGCGGTTTCCTTTGAAGGCTCGTTCTGTTTGACAACCTGCTTGTCCTCCTTTTTTTCTACAATCACTTCTTTTTTCTTCCTTCCGCACCCGAAGAGCAACAAGGAAATTACGAGAAGAAATAATATGTTCTTCATTTTTTATTGGTTAGGTTCTCCTTTGCTTGTTTGTAATAATCAAGAACGGTCTTGTCGTGCCATAAATCCGGTTTAAGTTTCAGGCCGTACTCGATGTCGTCGACTGCTTTCTGGTATTCACCCATCGCGAGATTGAGGATACCCCTCCTTATAAACACCTCTCCGTCATTCGGGTCGAGTTCCTCGGCTTTTTTGTAATCCTCCATTGCCTTGTCATAATTTTCGAGATACTTGTAAACCGTGCCTCTGAAATAATAACTCTTCGCTATCGAGGGATTAGCGTTTATAGCCTTGTTCGCATCCGCGAGGGCTTCTTCGTACCTGTCGAGGTTCATATACAGCGCGCCCCTGTTCCAGTAAGTATCGACATAATTCGGGTCGTATTCTTCCGCCTTAGCGAAAGTTTCGAAAGACTCGGGCAGTTTGCTTATGTAACCATAGAGTGTGCCGAGCGAATTCAGAGCCATCAGGTCTTTCGGGTTCAGTGTCAGCGCCTTGTTAAGATCGAGAAACGCGTTCTCCACGTCGCTCTTGAGTATGTACGCCGCGCCCCTGTTGCTGTAGGCGCGTGAAAAATCTTTTTTATTTTCAATCGCTTTGGTGAAGTGCTCTATCGCCTTGTCATAATCCTTATAGACCATGTAAATGACACCTGCCGAATTGTGGGCGTCAGCCTCGTCGGATTTTTTTCTAAGTATTATGTTGAAATAACTTAATGCAGTATCATATTCCTTTTTGTTCATCGCTTCCTCGCCTTTCTTGTAAAGCGATTCTATTGACTGCGGAAGCGCGGATGCGCAGAATGACATGAAAATTACAATGAGTATAAGAGTTTTTTTCATAGCCAAAAAGATTAAATGAAGCGGCGGGAATATCCCACCGCCCGTAACTGCCGATTAATAATTGTCAATCTGGGCTCTCTGAAGTTTGCCCGAATAATCTATATAGACCGCTTTCCATTCGGAATAGAAGTCGTACACCGTCCATCCGCCTTCGCGGTGTCCGTTGCCTGTCGCCTTGACGCCTCCGAAAGGCATGTGTGCTTCCGCGCCTATAGTAGCGCCGTTTATGTAAGTTATTCCCGCCTGAATGTCGCGAACCGCCTTAAACGCGTCGTTCACATTGTTCGTGAAAATGCTTGACGACAGACCATATTCAGTGCCGTTCAGTATGTCGATGGATTCTTCGAGAGACGAGCATTTTAGGACTGCGAGAACGGGTCCGAAAATTTCTTCTTTCGCAATTCGCATATCCGGTGTGACGTCTTTGAAAATAGTCGGTTTATAGAACCAGCCCTTCGCGAGGTTTCCGTCTTTCGCGTAGTCGCCGCCGATAACGAGGGTTGCCTTGTCTTCGTTCAATCCGATTTTCACGTAATCGTTGACAGTTTCTCTCTGTGCTTCGCTCACGCAGGGACCTACGTCAACGCCCTTGTCATTTCCGTATCCGAGTTTAAGTTTTGCCGCCCTGTCGGTTAACATTTTCAGGAATTTATCGTGAATGTCCTTATGCAGGATTAGTCTCGATGTCGCGGTACATCTTTGTCCTGTCGTACCGAATGCGCCCCATAACACCGCGTCGAGAGCGAGGTCGAGGTTTGCGTCGTCCATAACAATCTGAGCGTTCTTTCCGCCGAGTTCGAGGGAAACTCTCTTGAGTTCTCTTCCGCCGACTTCGTTGATTCGTTTTCCGACGGCTGTGGAGCCCGTGAAGGAAATGAAATCAATGTTCTTATTTTCGAGGAAGCACTCGCCGACGACTCTGCCGCTTCCGTGAACGAGGTTCACGACGCCCGGGATATAATCTTTACCGAGAACTTCCCTCATCGCTTCGTCAATTATGTGCACGAGAGTATTTGCTGTCTTTGGCGTGAGTTCGGCGGGTTTGAACACCACCGTGTTTCCGCAGACGAGAGCGGGAAATATTTTCCAGGTCGGGATAGCCATCGGGAAATTCCAGGGAGTTATTATTCCTCCGACGCCGATTGGGATTCTGAAACTAAGGTTCATTTTATTCGGAAGTTCGCTCGGAGCATTGAGCCCGAACAATCTTCTGCCTTCCGAAGCGGCGTAATAAGCTGTATCGATGCCTTCCTGCGTATCGCCTTTTGTTTCGGCGAAGACCTTACCCATTTCGCGTGTCATTTCAAACGAGATATCATCTTTTCTCTGAAGCATAATGTCGCCTACAACCTTAAGCACATCGCCTCTTTTCGGCGCGGGCACGAGCCGCCATTTTTTGAACGCTTCTCTTGCCGCGCTCACCGCCTCATTAACGTCGTCTGTCGTAGATGAGGGAAAATATCCGATTAAGTCTTCCGTATTCGCGGGATTTCTGTTCTCCGTATGCTTGCCGCTTTTAGAGTCTTTCCATTCGCCGTTTATAAAATTCTTGAAATATTCCATTTGTATAATAGATTTAGTTTTTCGTAGATAAAATAAAATATGTATTCGGTTTGATATTAAAAATTCAAAAGTTTATATGTTGAATATCAACGGTTATCGGGTTTGACCGGGTGCAATTTCTTCCTAATGGCGCTCAATTTACCGGGCGTATTCCGGCGTGATAATAATCAGAATCCGTAAATGGAAAATCCGCCGTCAACGGCGAGGCACTGTCCCGTAATGTATGAAGCGGCATCTGAGCAAAGGAAAGCGGCAGCAGATGCTACTTCGCGGGGTTCGCCAACGCGTTTCATCGGTGTTCTGTCGAGAACGGATTTAAGAAATTCGGGCTTGCTTAAAAGTCCTTCGGTCAGAGGCGTTTGTATATACCAGGGCGCGATAGCGTTGACCCTGATTCCGTCAACAGCCCATTCCGCTGCGAGGTTTTTCGTCAGTTGTATAATTCCCGCTTTCGTAATCGCATACGGAGAGCCGGTTTTGAGTGATGTTAATCCCGCGACTGAAGATATATTCAGTATCGTCGCCCTGCCGGATTCTTTCAGCAGGGGATACGCCGCGGCGGACATTTGAAAAACACTTTGCAGGTTGGTACTTACAAGCGCGGAAAATTCTTCATCCGTGTATTCCGTTGTTTTTTTTCGTATGTTGAATCCCGCATTATTTACGAGTATATCGAGTGAATCCGTTCCGATGATGTTGAAAATTTTTTCGACTCCTTCTCTTCGGCTGACGTCGGCGGATATTCCTGTAACATTATAACCCTTTGATTTGAATTCCTCCGCCTGCTTTGCGACTTCGGCTTCATTTCGGGCAACGATAATAATCACGGCGCCGAGTTTTACGAACTCCTCCGCAATTGCTTTGCCTATGCCTCTGGTCGCGCCTGTAATAAGGGCGCGGCGGTCTTTCAGAAGAAACGATTCTATCATTTATCCTTTTTGGTTGTATCAATCTTAAGAGGATAATACAGACCGCATCTGCCGATAATTGCGGTCAGTATCGGCAGTAAGCCGATCAGCCCGAGCCAGGTATTGAAAAAATAACCAAGCGCGAGAATCACTATTCCGAAAATGATTCGGATTATCTTATCGGTTTTTCCTATGTTGCAGGCTAACATAATTTAACTCCTTCGTTTTAAGTTTTTACGCAGAGAATTTGATTAACCGCTGTTTATCTTGACGGAGAAAACCGATTTAAGAGCCAATTCGATATATAATCAAGGAATCCGTTAACGAATTCTTTTTTCAGTTTCGGGTAATCGTTTGGATTGCCCGTATCGGATTCCTGAAAAAGGTGGTTTGCTTTTATGAAAATCTTCGATTCAAAATCCTTGTTGCCGCCTTTTTTAAGAGCGTCGAGCATTGGCTTTTCGCTTTGCGCGGGAGGAACTTGCAAATCAGTCTCGCCGAAAAGCAGAAGCACAGGACATTTCACTTTTTCGAGAGCGGGAGCAGGGTCGTAAGTTATGAAGAATTTCATCCAGGTATTCGTGAACGCGCTTATGTAAGATTTCGCGAATGATTCCGCCCACTCTTCTTTGTCTTTAATACGGCTCTTCTGAACTTCGGGGAGTTTATCGTATTCTTTCAGACGCTCGTCTTTAATCGTTTTCTTTATGTTGTCGAGATTTTCGTTGTTCCTGATAGCGTTCAGCATCGTCTTAAGTGTCAGAATGTCCTTGTTGATTTCTTCCGGTGAAATATAACTTGCTTTCATAATAAGTTTCGACTGCTCGATAAGAATTTCCTCTCCCGTGACGCCGGTGCCCGCCATGCAGATTACAAAGGCGATGCCTTCGTATTTTGAAGCGGCGAGAGGAGCTACAAGTCCTCCTTCGCTGTGCCCGAACAGTCCGACAGCGCCAGGATTAATGTCGCTTCGTGTTTTCAGATATTTCACGGCTTCAATAACATCTCCCGCGAAATCCTCGGAAGTGTAATCGTTAACGCTTGTTCCCGTAGAGCCGCCGACGCCCCTGTCGTCATACCTGAGTACAGCGTATCCGTTTCTCGTAAGATGGTCGGCGATAACCTTGAAAACCTTGAATCCCGCGACCGCTTCGTTTCTGTCCTGCGGACCGCTTCCCGTAATCATCACGACTGCGGGATGTTTCCCCGGATATTCAGGCAGTGAAAGCGTTCCCGTGAATTTTATATCGCCGTTTCTGAATGTAACTTCCTCTTCCTTGTAGGGAAGCGATTCCTTTATCTCATCTGTTTTAATGTCCGGAGTATAGGACAAACCGCGGACGAGGTAGAACGTGCCTTCGTAACCCGCCTGAGAAAATATACCTTTTATTGAGTCGTCAACGAACGCGCCGTCAAATTTTACCAATCCGTTAGGAACGTCAAGTTCAAAATATGCTTTAGGGTATTTGTAAATGATGCCTGTGAGGGGAAGCCCTTTCTGCTTTTGCAGGGGTATGTCAATCTTTCCCGTGTAATTTCCGTTTTCGGATGTAAAGTGAGTTATTATATCGAGAGACGTGCCCATCAATTCAAGCGCTCCGCTCCAGTCGCCTTCAAGAACAGGCTGGGCGTTTACGCGGGAGAATAAAATCGCGAATATAAAAAGAACGAGATATTTTTTCATTATCAGATTATTTTAAATTGCCGTAAAGAACTTTCGTAACGTATTCAAGTTTCACCTGACCGCCGTTGTTGTACTTATCGAAAACCGCTTTTACTTCTTTCATTATTTTCTTGTGCTCGTCGCCCGAATCGGGAAAATAGGAGATAGACTGAATCCTGCCTTTAAGCCCGCTGAGGTCAAGCATCTGGAAATTCGGATATGAATGCGTATGCACTTTTTCCTCTCCGAAGAAAGTTTTGTGGAAACCCGTGTCCGCGAGGTTTCGTTCGGCGTCTTCGAATTCCTGCCCGAGAAGTTCGAGAATGCTGTCGAGTTCTTTCATGAACAGCGACGTTTTCTTTCTTTCGTTCCAGATGATAACGACATGTCCGCCTTTGCGGAGAATTCTTTTGAATTCCTTTTTCGCTTTTTTGACGTCGAACCAATGAAACGCCTGTCCGACGGAGATAAGGTCAACGCTGTTAGTCGCGAGTGCGGTTTTCTCGGCGGTTCCGTTAATGCTTATGAAGTTAAGAAACTTTTCGAGGTGCTTCTCGGCTCTTTCGCGCATTTCGTCGTTTGGTTCTACTCCGAAAACGAGGTTGCCGTTGTTCAGAAACAGGCGGCTTAATATACCCGTACCGCTTCCGATGTCGGCAATGTCTTTTGAAGAATCGAAACCTATGTTCTTTTCGAGCGAACTTATAATCTGTTCTGGATACGCCGGGCGGTACTTCGTGAAGTAATCCACTTTTTCGGTAAATCTTGTGATTGAGTTTTTCATCCGAATTTTTCGAGTTTTATGTTTTCGGGATTTATTTTTAGTTCAAGCAGAATTTTTTCCATTGCCTCGACCATTGCCAGCGGACCGACGATGTAATAGAAAGGTTTGGATACGTCGGGAATGTTTTTCGTAATCGCATCTTTAGTTATGTAACCGTACTCATATTTCCAGTCCTTGTTTTCCCTGTCGTCAATGAACGGAAGGAATTTGAAACCTTTGTATTCTTTAGCCCAGTTTTCGAAGTCGTCGAAAAAAGCCATCGATTCTTTTTTTGGATTTGAATAGAAAAGGTACGCGTCGTATGGAAGTTTTTCGCTTATTATGTGTTCCATCATGCATCTCACGGGAGTAATGCCTATTCCTCCGATTAGAAACACGGCGGGAACAGAGGGGTCCTTGTGAAGCACGGTGTTGCCACCGAAGCCGCTGATTTCGGCTTTTGCGCCGAGCGGCATCTCGAGTATGTTTTTATTGAACGCGGAATCAAGCGCGCGCGTTGTGAACATCACATAATCCTTTTTCGGTGAACTTGCGATGGAGAAAAGACGAGAATTGCCTTCATCGTCGTGGTGTATAGGTTCGAGAAGTGTTATTCTCGCGTATTGTCCCGGTTCGAAGGCGAAATCGGAGCCTTTGCGGTCGAACCACATCGCAAGATTGTTGTTGCCGATTAATTTTCTGTCCTTTAATGTAATTATATTGCTCATTCTTATTGGAATGTTATTGGCGCTGAATATACAGACGTATGGTAAAAATACTAAATTTTAAGAGATACAAAAACGGAGATATGCGGTGCTTTTTAACGTGAAAGTCTATTTTTTTATTAAACCGTTGAAACGGTTGTTGTTTCCGGAAATCTTTTCCCACGGCTAAAGCCGTGGGCTAAGTCGAAGAGATTATTTGTCAGTCCTATACAATTACGCGTTCAAGTCAAGAGTTAGTGTTAGTGAATTATTGAAACGGCTGTCCGTCGCGCCGGCCGCGGGCTAAGTCTGAGAGATAAATTTTCAGGCTTCGAATAATTCTAAAGATAAATTCCGCTTACAATTATGTGC
>DATMXZ010000073.1:0-2494 GCA_035561235.1 Ignavibacteria bacterium | reverse complement strand
TTTATCCTGCTTCCCAAGCCCCAGCTTGGGAAGCTATTCGATGATTTATTTCTTACCTTTGATTTTCTTCCTCTTCGTTCCGTCTAAATATTTCTTGAACTTCTCCTCCCGCCCCATCTCCGATGGATTGTAATAAATTTTGTCCATCAGTTCCTGAGGCAGGTATAATTGCTCCGCGTAATGACCTTCAAAATCGTGAGCGTACTTGTATCCCTTATGATACCCGAGTTCTTTCATCAGTTTTGTCGGCGCGTTTCTCAAATGCAGCGGAACGTCATAAGAGGGGAGTGAATTAACGTCTCCTTCCGCCGCGCTTATCGCCATGTATGAAGCGTTGCTTTTCGGTGAACAGGCGAGGTATGTAGCGCACTGCGACAGAATTATTCTTGCTTCGGGCATCCCGATGTATTCACACGCGGAGAATGTGCTTACCGCCATCGTTATCGCGTACGGGTCCGCGTTTCCGATATCTTCCGAAGCAAGCACTACCATTCTCCTCGCTATGAACTTCGGGTCCTCGCCGCCTTTCAGCATTCTCGCCAGCCAGTAAACAGCCGCGTCGGGATCGCTCCCGCGCAGGCTCTTAATGAATGCCGAAATAATGTTGTAATGCTCCTCCGCGTTCTTATCGTATTTTATGTAGTTCGTCTGAAACGCGTCTTTGAGTATCGCGTTGGTTATGTTCGTCACCCCGTCTTCGTCCTCGCCCGCAAGTTTTACCGCGAGTTCAAGTCCGTTCAGAAGCCTCCGCGCGTCGCCGTTCGAAAGTGATATGAGAAATTTCTCGTCCTCGAACTTAATTCTAAAATCCTTCAGAAGAATGTCTTCCCCGACGGCTCGCTTAAGTATTTTTTCGAAATCCGTTTTGCCGAGTTCTTCGAGCGTGTAAACCCTGCACCTCGAGAGAAGAGGGGATATTACTTCGAAAGAAGGATTCTCCGTCGTCGCGCCGATTAGTATTATTATCCCTTTCTCGACGCTGTGAAGCAAAGAATCCTGCTGCGATTTGTTGAACCTGTGTATCTCGTCTATGAAAAGAATCGTTCTTTTACCGTAATACTTCAGGCTTCTCTCGGCTTTGTCGATTGCTTCGCGAACGTCCTTTACCCCCGCCGACACTGCCGACAACTGTATGAAATCCGCGTCCACGAGTTTCGATATCAAAAGGGCGAGCGTTGTCTTCCCTACGCCCGGCGGACCCCAGAAAATCATCGATACAATCGATTTGCTCTCGAGCATAAGATTTATCGGTTTGCCTTTGCCTACTAAATGTTTCTGCCCGACGAAATCGTCAAGTTTGTTCGGTCGAAGCCTTTCCGCAAGCGGCCTCGACATAAGTGTTTCGGGTCTATTATTATCGAATAAATCCATGTTAGAATTTTCTGAATAAATAAATCAGGTTTGAAACGTCCTCCTGCCTGTGAACGGGGAAATTTCCGATTCGTATGTGCCTGCTTTTAAAATCTCCGTAACCCTTGCTTAATACGAAACCGTTGTACTCGATTTTCTCTAACACCTTAGCAGTGTCGAGTTCCGTTTCGAGTACTATGGTTGTTTTTGAACGCAATGTAGTGTCTTTGACGAATGGTTTTATTGAATCGTGCTTGTCGAAAAATCCGTAAATCAGATTTGACTTTTTATTGGTTTCGGCGCGTACCTTGTCGATACCTTTTTCTAAAAGTAAATCCGATATTTTTCCGAGAAGAAATATTGACGGTATGTTCGGCGTCATCGTCGTCTGATTCTTTTCGGCGTTAGCGGCGAGTTTAATGAAATTGTTGTAGGTTCCGATGTTTACATTCCTCGAATGCAGATATTTCGTCTTCTCAACCAATGATTTCCTGCAAATCATTATTCCGAGACCGGGCGGAAGTCCGAAACCCTTCTGAACCGAGAAGAACGCTATATCAATGAATTTAAAATCAAGCGAATAGTAGGGGACGGACGTAACGATGTCAAGCGCGATAATCTTATTCGGATTCTTTTTCTTTAATTCATAAATATCGTCCAAAGGAATGGCCGCGCCCGTGCTCGTTTCGTTATGCGTAACGCATATAATCTCCGCATCGCTCGGAACAGCAGCCGCTCTAAAGTCGAAACCGCCGCCGAAGTCCGCTCTGGCGAACCCGGCTTCCTTTTTCAACTGAACAGCAACGTTGTAAAACCTTTCCGCGAAATACCCGTTTATGAAATGGAAAGATTTCTTCTCGACCGTGTTTTCTATGATTCGCTCCATGCACTCCGTCGCGGACGATAGGAAAAAAATATAAAAATCATCCGGTATGCTTAATAGCGCCGTGAGAGAATCGACCGTCGCCTCGTTTATTTCCTCGAATTCCTTCGAGCGGTGCGATATCGAAAAGAAACCCTCCGCTGCCGCGCCTTTATACATCTCAGCCGCTTCAGGGAAAATTTCCGTCGGTCCGACCGTAAAATATTTTTTATTCATTATGATTCAATTTACGTAATAAACGCAATTACATAAACATAATTT
>DATMXZ010000072.1:0-4104 GCA_035561235.1 Ignavibacteria bacterium | reverse complement strand
GATACATTATGCTTGAATGAGGAATAGAAATATGCTTTTTCAGTAATCAAATTTTTGAGACAAAAAAATTAGTTTATATACCGTAGAGAAAACTAAAGTCATGAAAATAATAATAGCGGTTATAACAGAAATAATAATGTTCACGGCATTGAGCGTGAACGCTCAGTGGATACAGCAAACCACTGGCACCACGGCGAATTTAGATGGAATTAGTTTCCTTAACGAGAAAACGGGTTATGTTTGCGGCTCGGGTGTAATTCTGAAAACGACAAACGGCGGAACGAACTGGATTAACGTTAATTCTCTGAACCTGCTGAAGCCGTTCACGAAGATTCAGGCTTTGGACGAGAACGTAGTTTACTGCGTGGGTATGTTTAAAACGATAATTAAAAGCACAAACGGCGGAGTGAACTGGATTATACTTAGAAACGGACCAAGCGGAACGGGATTCTCATTATTCGCTTTATATTTCATAAATTCTTCGACCGGATGGATAGGCGGAAAGGATAATACACCTTATATATTTAAAACTACTAATGGTGGAGAGACATTTGATTCGATACCAACAGAAAATTTAAATCAACGAGTACAGGATTTCTATTTCATAAATGCAAGCACGGGATTGGGATGTAATGATGCTGGGGGAGTTAGAAAAACAACAAACGGAGGTTACAACTGGAATGATGTTAATATACCAATTGGAACATATTTACCAAATTTTAGAAACTTCTCATTTATCAACAACAGCACGGGATTCACGTGCACGGATAATAGAAAAGTATTCAAGACAACGGATTTTGGTGATAACTGGGACAGCCTTTCATATATTCCAAACACTTATCCGTCAATTCATCACATTTCCTTCAGCAGTGAAAGCAAGGGCTGGGCGGTAGGTTCCGGATATGACGTTTTCCACACAACGAATGGCGGTATGAACTGGTTTACGCAAGGCGGCGGCGGCGGCATAGAAGTAAATTTCATTAATGATTCTGTGGGTTATAAAACGGGAAACTCAGGCATAATTTACAAAACAACAAACGGAGGATTTGCAACTTATGTCACAAATCACGAATCGGCGCTGCAATGTTTTTCATTGCAAAATGCTTATCCTAATCCGTTTAATTCTGAAACGAGAATAGAGTTTCAAATATCAATGCCGGGTCTTGTAACAATAAAAATATACGATATAAACGGACGTGAAATTGAAACGCTCGTGAATGAAGTGAAGCGGGCGGGGTATTACACGGTGCACTTTAACGCTTCGCGTCTGTCGTCGGGAATTTATTTCTACAGGATTACCGCGGCTGATTTTGTTTCAACAAGAAAAATGATATTGATAAAGTGATATTAAAACTGTGAGTTCGCATTTAAATTATTAAACATTTCTTTCGTAAATGCTCTAAATAATTTAGAATTCAAGACTACCCGGCACACGTCGATGCTCTAACTGCTAACTGTTAATTGTTCACTGTTACGTGTTAACTGAAAATTGATTTGAGGACCTGTCCCGCGACGTTTGGATTTTCCTGAAAACGCCGTATTGAGTATTCGTACCACCTCATTCCGAACGGCACGTAAACACGCATTCTGTAACCCTCGCTCACGATTTCAGAGCGCAGTTTTTCGCGTACTCCGAGCAGCATCTGAAATTCGAACTTATCATTCGTAAGTTTGAAATCCCTGATAATTTCTTTAGCGCCATCGGTAAGATAATCGTCGTGTGTCGCTATTCCGGTGTAAGCGTTCTTTTCGAATATTATTCTCAGGAGTCTGAGGTAGTTGTCCCGTATTTCCTGTCTGCCCTTGTAGGCAATGGATTCCGGCTCGATGTAAATTCCTTTACAGAGCCTGAAGTTGGATTTCTCCGCGGTCAGTCTCAGTATGTCGCTTTCCGTTCTGCGAAGGTATGCCTGAACCACGAGCCCGACGTTGTCGTATCTCTTTCTCATTTCCTCGTACATCTTTATGGTTATATCGGTGACAGATGAATCTTCCATATCGATTCTTACGAATATATTCTTCTCCTTCGCGGAGTCCAGTATCTCGGAAAACAGCCCCCTGCACAGGTCGTAGTCCATCGCGAGACCGAGCATCGTAAGTTTCACTGACAAATTTCCGTCGAGTTTTTCCTTTACGATAGTATCGAGAACTTCAAGAGATTCATCCCTTGACTTCGCGGCTTCATTTCTGTCCTTAATGCTCTCACCGAGGACGTCGATGGTCGCCATTATTTTACCGCCGTTGAGTTCCCTTACGGTCTTCACCGCGTCGTTTATGCTGTCGCCCGCTATGTATTTATTCGCGAAAATCCTGACGAGTTTTTTCGGCAGCATCGGGATTGTCTTTACGAGTATGTAATTAAACGGGTTCATTATTTTAAAGATTATCGGTTGATAAACGGCCCGTGAAACCGCCGTCTATTGTATGCCAGTATTGAATGGATGTTTCTCCGAGCAGGAAGCAAAGATAAACCTCTTCGCCGTTATCCCGTAAATGCGGAAAATCGATGAGCCCTATGTTTATGTCCTTTATCAGTATTCCCTTCACGGCAAAATCCTTGACTATCGCTACGAGTTCTTCCATCTCTGGAGGAAATTTCCCCGTGCCGTTAGGTCCTATGCCGCCAAAGTACGCGTGACGGTAGATGTCGTATCCCCGCTCGTCAAGTTGTTTCTTGAGTTCGACGATACGCTTCAATCCGGGAAGAATAATAAGCAGCATCTCCCTTGCTTCGCTCAGCGTATAATGTTTCAGGTGCAGCATTAAATCTTCTTCATTAAGTTTATTGTCTCTATCAATGATTCGCCCGCTTCGTAACCCTTGTTGTTTTCACTGCAGCAGTCTTTGATTTGGCTTCTCTTTTCCGCCTGCTCGTCGGTGTAAGTTGTAAGCACGCAGAATCCTACGGGCACGGAGTACTTTGACGCGATGAGATTTATGTTTTGCGATACCGACGATGATATGTATTCAAAATGCGCGGTCTCGCCTTTTATGACGCATCCTATAGTGAGAATTCCGTCGTACTTGTAATCGTTGTTTTTCCTGCACACGCTTTCAAGCACGGAAGGGATTTCGTACGCGCCGGGTATGTAATACAGCGTGATGTCCTTTTCCTGTACGCCGTTTTGTTTCAGAGAAAGAACAGCGCCCTTAATCAGGTTGGATGTAATTTCTTCGTTAAAGCGGCTTGCGATAATCGCTATCTTTAATCCTTCACCGCTTAATCCGCCTTTTACTGTCTTTATCATATTTGATTTAATTTTTCTTTCATTCTTAAAACCGCGTCTTCGTCAACGCAGAATTTTCCCAGATTGGAATAATCGCTGTCATAAAATCCGTGAAAGTCGGAGCCTCCGCACGTGAGCAGATTATTCTCTTTCGCAAATTTAGTGAATTTATTCACGTGATTTAAGGTATGCGACGGGTGAACCGTTTCTATCCCGTCTATTCCGGATTCCAATATTTTTTTTAAGGTGCTCTCCCTGAAATAATTTCCGGGATGCGCGAGGAACGCCAGCCCTCCCGATTTATGTATCAATTCTACGATTACGTTGAAATCAAGATTCTCTTTTTTTACGTGAGCGGGTTTGTTGTCGCCCAGATATCTGTGGAACGCGTCGCTGTAGTCTCTTACAAGACCCTGCTCGACGAGTTCGTTAGCGATATGCGGACGCCCGATTGAATTGCTCACAGAATATTTTTTCAGGAGGTTATCCGGTTTTATTTTTACACCGAGGTCAAGAAGTTTACGGATTATCTTTTCAAAACGCACTACCCTAAGATTGTCTATGAAATCCAGATGTTCGATTAACGCTTTGTTGTTGAAATTCAGGAAATATCCGAGTATGTGTATTTCCTTGCCGTGAAAATCGGCGCTAATCTCTATGCCCGGTATTATTTTGATTTCCTGTTTGCCGTTGAATTCAAGCATCCTTACCGAGCCCTCGAAATTATCGTGGTCCGTCACGCTTACGATACCCAGACCTTTGGTTTTCGCGATTTCAAGTACCTTTTTCGGTGTCAGTTTTCCGTCGGAAAAGTTAGTATGTATGTGAAGATCAGTTTTCAGCAACTTTGTTTATATTATCGGACATATTCCTAACA